>NZ_JBEYER010000057.1:0-47216 GCF_040634005.1 Micromonospora sp. NPDC007271 | reverse complement strand
GCGGGTCGACGAAGATCCACGGGTAAGGCGGCCGTCACGTCCACGGTCGTCGCCCTCTGCGATCCGGCCCGTGGGTTCGATCGCGCTGCTCTGCCTGCCCGCTGCCTTCGGGGTCGTGAAGGGCATCCCGGCCCGGGCCGGAAAGCCCCCTCGGGGCACTCCGGCTGGCTCGTCTCTTCGGGACGAGATCGCCGCGCTCGCGGTGCCCAGGCGGCGGCGACCCATCGAGTCGCACCCGCACCGCATGAGATCGGTGACGGGCACCATCTGCCCTCCGCGTGGAACACCGCGTCGCACGCGAAACGGCCTGCTCCAGATGCCCTTGAGCAGGCCGTTTCGCGATCGCAGGACGGGTCAGCGGAAGCGCGGGTCGTTCCCGGCCCGAGTGTCGACGGACAGGGACATCGCGCGGGCGATCTCGTACCAGGAGACGTAGGAGAAGTTCGTGGCGTCGCGCTCGTCGTCCACGTCGGGCCCGGTCTCGGGCTCGTCGTGCGTGACGAACAGGCCCTGCCGGTAGTTGCCGACGGGGCGGTTTGTCACGGCGAGCCCGTCGGAACCGTTGATGTCGTCGACGCCGTCAACACCCTTGACCCGGAAGCTCCCCAACGCTTGGTTCGCGCCCTGGCGCTCGTAGACCGCGAACGTGTCGTCGCCCTGGCTTGACACGAGCACGTACCCGGTCGCGCCGGCCCCGTAGTAGATGTCGACGCCTTCGGCGTCGGCCGTGAGCAGGTTTCCGCCGTAGCCCTTGGCGTTCGGCTCGAGCGGCTGGCATTCCTCGGTCTCGCTGTCGTAGACATCGTGGACCCCGAAGTCCTTGACCCGGTCGATGAGCTTCGGCTGGCTGCCCGAGCCGAGCGGCAGTTGCAGCCGCCACAGGCCGACGTCCTCCTGCGCGGCGTAGAGCACGCCCGACGCCTGGTCGACCGCGACGCCCTCGAGCTGAGGCAACACGCCTGGCTCCTCGCAGGGAACCCAGGTCGTGCCGTCCGGCAGCCGGAAGGTGCTCGGCATGGCGAGCCGCTGGATGTCCGTGTAGCCGAGCCTGCCGCCGATCTCGAGGATGCGGGCGGTCGCGATGGTCGTCGTCCCCTCCTGGGTGACGACGGCGTACGTCTCGCCGGGCCGCGGCTGCCAGATGGCGAGGCCGTAAGCGGTCTGCTCCTCGTCGACGGCCTGACGGTCGGGGTTGAACAGGAAGCTCTGATCGGAGGCGGTGACCTCGGTCAGCGGAGCACGCGCTGCCGCGCCAGCCGGGTCGATGACGAAGAACCGGAGCTGGTCGTTGTAGCGGTCTGAGACGACGGCGACGTCGACCGGGTGACCCGCCAGGCGGACGCCGTACGCGATGTCGACGTTGTTGTAGCGACCCGCGGCGGTATCCACCCGCGGCGCCTCGGTGGCGGGCAGCGACTGGAGCTCGCGCGAGCCCATGTCGTAGACGCGGAGGCCGCCCTCCTTGGCCGTAACGATCACCAGCGATTTCCGGGAGTCGGCCGGGTGGACCCAGATGGCTGGATCGTCACCGGAAGCGTTCCCGCCGGCCTCGTCGTCGTACAGGATCGGCGTCTCGTTGTCCGTGGTCACCACTGCGGGCTGCGCGGTGGCTGCGTCGGCGTCCCCGTGGGGAGGAGCGAGCAATGCGGCGACGACTGCGCCCACCGTCAGTGCGGCGTTCCATGTGTACGTCACGGCAGCAACCCTCCGGGACGGAGATTGACGCCGGTCTGACCGGCGGTTGCCGTAGGTGAAACTCGGGGGATACTGCCCTCCGCCAACCCGATGCGCGGGCTGCCGGCCCGGTGGCGCCGCATCACGTGGGAGCGGGCCGTGGCGGGCTCGGCCGCCACGGCGCTGGCGTGGAACACGAAGCCAAGCGGCGTCCTCGGTGCCAGGCCGGAATCGCCGACGCCACCGAACCGCGCTCGTGGCCGCAGGTGCCGCGCTGGCGGCCCTGCTCGCCGCAGTCCCCGTCACTCTGGGGTGCGGGTGCCCCGTCCGACGCGAGAGATCGATGTGGAACGGGCCGCGGTGCCGATGGCCCTGTGGTCGGGCCTGGACGCGCCGGGCGTGTGCGTGTTCGCGTCGACCCCGACCCGGCCGCTGTCCCTGGACCGGGTGGGTGACCTCGTCGAGGCGGTCACCGGTGACCGGCCCGACGTGCTCGCTCTCAGCTGACGCGAGGCACTAGACCAGGAGCACCGTTACGCCGGCAGCCCGCAGATCGGCCACCACCTTCTCGTCGGCGGCGTCATCGGTGACCAGGGTGTCCACGGCCGACGCGTCACAGATCTTGGCGAAGGAGTGGCATCCGAGCTTCTCCGAGCCGGCCACGACAACCACCCGGCGGGCCCGGCTCACCATCAGGGCGTCGATGCCCGCCTCGCTCTCGTCGTGGCAGGACGTGCCCTCCACGGAGAAGCCGTCGACGCCGAGGATGAGGATGTCCAGCCACAGGGACTGCATGACCATGCTGGTCAGCGGCCCGGTCAGCTCGTACGACTGGGGCAGGGCGACGCCGCCGAGGATGACGGTGCGGAGCGACGGCCGCAGCACCATCTCGGTGGCGATGTTCAGCGCGTTCGTCACCAGCGTCAGGGCCGGTCGGTGGGTGGCCTTCGCCAGGTCGGGCCGCGCCGCGATGTGCCGGGCGGTGGCCGAGGTGGTGGTGCCCCCGTTCAAGCCCACCACGCTGCCGGGTTCGATGAGCCCGGCAGCGGTGAGGGCGATGCGCTCCTTGGTGCTGTGGTCGCCGCGGTGACGGTAACGGACCGGCAGGTCGTAGGCGACCGAGCTGGCCACGATGCCGCCGTGGGTGCGGGTCACCAGATGCTGTTCGGCCAGGGCGGTGAAGTCACGGCGGACGGTTGCCTCGGAAACCTGCAGGGTGTTGGCGGCCTCGGTGACGGACAGCCGCCCACCTCGCGCGGCCAGGATCTCCAGCAGTGCCTGCAACCGGCGAGCCCGATCGGCCATCCCGCCCCCGGCGGTGGCTCCGGTCGCGGTATCGGTCGCGGTCATTTGACGGCTCCGGCCGTCAGGCCGGCGACCAGTCGCTTCTCGACCGCCGCGAAGAGGATGACCACGGGTAGGATGCTAACGATCGAGACGGCGAACACATAATGCCAGGCGGAGTCGTACTGGCCGACGAACTTCGTGATCGCCACCGACAGCGGCTGGTTCTCCGTCGTGGTGAGGATGACCAGGCTTGCCGCGAACTCGTTCCAGCAGGCGACGAAGGTGAAGATGATGGCGGTGACGATGCCGGGCCAGACCAGCGGCAAGGTCACCCGGCGTAGCGCCTGGAGTTTGCTGGCCCCGTCCATCATTGCCGCCTCGTCGATCTCCTTCGGCAGCCCGGCGAAGAAGCTGTGCATGATCCAGACGGCGAAGCTGAGGTTGAAGGCGGCGTTGACGAGGATCATCGCCAGCCAGGTGTCATCGATCCCGACCGCCAGGAACTGCCGGAACAGCCCTGGCGCCAGCACGGTCGGCTGGAGCATCTGGGTGGCCAGCACGAGCAGCAGGAACACTCCGCGGCCGGGGAACCGGTGCTTGGCCGTGTAGTAGGCGGCGGGGAGGGCGACCGCGAGCACCAGCATCGTCCCGCAGAACGAGATGATGAGGGTGGAGACGAGGTTGTACGGCAGCGGCGTCTCCGGCGTCGACCACATGGTGGCGTAGTTGGACGGAATCCACTCCGTGGGCAGGTATGTGGGTGGAATGCGCAGGATCTCCGCGTGCCGCTTGAAGGACCCGATGAGCATCACCAGGTACGGCGCCAGGAACACCAGCGCCACGAGCACGCCCGCGGTGGTCTTCAGCCAGCGCCGGCCGCGGCGGCCCCGGTGCCGAGTGCCCCGGCGGCTACCCGCCGCGCCTGCGCCGGCTCGCCTGCCGGTCGTTTCTGAAGTCGTCGTGACCACGGCTACTCGTCTCTCATCGGCCGCAGGGCCGCCAGGTAGATGCCGATCACCGCGAGGACGATCAGGAAGTTCACCACGCTGAGCGCGCTGGCCAGGTCGACCTGACGATCCTGCTGGATGTACTTGAAGATCAGTGTCGTCGTGGTGTCCGCGTCGTACCCGGGGATGCTGCCGGTCATCGTGCGCAGGATGGGCAGGGAGTTGAAGACGTTGATGATGTTGATGAGGACCGCGACGGCGATCGCGGGCCGCAGGATGGGCAGGACGACGGTGCGGTAGATGCGCCCGGGCCCGGCGCCGTCCATCCGGGCCGCCTCGATCACGTCGTCGGGCACCATCTGCAGCCCGGCGAGGATGGTGTAGGTGGTGAACGGAAGGGACACGAACACCGCCACCACCATGGACACCACGAACGCGGGCACGGGTTGGCGGGTGAAGCCGAACCCGGTGTCGAGGAGGCCGAGGTCGACCAGGAACTGGTTGAAGATGCCGTAGAAGGGGTCGAGCGCGTAGTAAAAGACGGTCGAGGTCATCACGACGCTGGCCGCCCACGGCACGATCACCGCCAGCCGGACCAGCCGCCGGCCGGGGAAGGCATGATTCAGGAACTGCGCCAGGGCCAGGGAGATCAGCAGCGTCACCAGGACCACGCCGACCACCCAGACCGCCGTGTTCCCGAACACTCTGCCCAGCGCGGGGAGATGCAGCAGGGCCTGATAGTTGTCCAGCCCTGCCGGTCCGCGGTCGACTCCGGCCGGTGAAACGTCCCGGGAGGACGTCCACACCATGTAGGCGGCGGGGAACAGGACGATGGTGAGGATCAGGGTCAGCGCGGGCAGCAGCCAGGGCAGGGCCCTCACCAACTCCCGGTGCGCCGGTCGTGGGGACCTGCCGGTCGGCGTGGGCACCTGCCTGGTGTGCTCGCTCATGTTTTCCTCGACTGGAGATGCATACGGCGAGCGCCGTTAGGCGTCGGCCTTGGCCTGGATGGCGGAGAGCACGGTCTTCGGATCCTTGCCCTGCCCGATCTGGCCGATCTGGCTCTGGATGGCGCCCTGGGTGGCCGCCCAGCGGGGGTTGGTGCTCGGGTAGAACCTGGCGCCCGGCAGGACCTCCAGAAAGCTGCCGATCTCCTTCTTGTCCTTCAGCGCCTCCGCCCCCGATTTGGTGGTGGGCAGGAATCCCTCGGCGTCGACGAACTTCTTGTAGACCTCGGCGCTGAAGAAGTAGTCGAGGAAGGCCTTGACCGCCTCCTTCTTGCTGCCGTCGTTCTTGAACGCCATGAGGTGGTCGGCCACCCCGAGGGTCATCGGCTGGCCGTCGCGGGTGGGTATCGGCGCGGTTCCGTACTTGAGCTTGGGGTTCTTCTGCGCGATCTGCCCGACCGTGGGGGGCAGCCCCACGGTCATGGCAATCTTGCCCTGGATGAACACGTCCAGCATCGGCGTGCGATCGCTCGCGCCCGGGTCGGGCTGGGTCAGCCCGGCGTCGATCATCCGCTTCATGAACTGCACCGCTTCGAGGTTGCGCGGGTTGTCGGCGGTGATCTTGTCGCCCTCGTTCCACTCGCCGCCGTTGCCGAAGATCCAGATCGAGGTCTCTGCCTGTGCCTCCTCGCTGCCCAGCGGCATGCCGTAGCCGTAGACGCCGGCGTGGAGGTTCTTGATCTTCTGTGCCGCGTCGTACAACTCCTGCCAGGTTGCCGGGGGCTTGGTCACGCCCGCCTTGTCGAGCAGTTCCTGGTTGTAGAACAGGGTGCGGGCCGAGGCGATCATCGGCAGGCCGTACATCGTGCCGTTGATCGATGCGTTCTTGGCGAAGGAATCCTGGAAGTCGGTCAGGGTGTCGGGGGAGACGACCTCGGCGGCGGGGTAGAGCAGGTCATCGGAGGCGAAGCCGGAGAACGCGTCGATGTTGAGGATGTCCGGTGCCGCCTTCGCCTGCACCTTCGTGCGGATGACGTCGTTGATGTTGTCCCAGGACTGGATCTCGAGGTTGACGGTGATGTCCGAGTGCTTCGCCTTGAAGTCGGCGATGATGCCCTCCCAGAGGGCCTTGGTGCCGTTGCTGTAGCTGGGGACCAGCAGCGACAAGGTCTTGCTGTCGCCGCTCGCTTGATCCTTGCCGCCGAAACCGCAGGCGGTCATTGTCAGGGCGGCGAGCGCGAATGCCGCCGTCAGGCGCAGGGACCGTTTCACCTTAGCCTCCATCGTGGATGGAACATGAACAGCACCCTGATCAGACCCGCGCGGTGGCTGCTCGTTCTTGACCGATTGGCCCATGAATCGTTCACGATTGTGCTGCTCTTGGGATTCTGCGACGCCGATCAATCAACGTCAAGACCAACTGCTCACGATTCGGTCACGGCCGATGTCAAGCCAGCCGCTGACACCGCCCCCCGTGGACCGACCTCGCCGGCCACGGTTCGACAGAAGCGGGTCACCGTCTCGGCCATCGCCTCGCGTGCCGGCGTCAGGTACCGGCGCGGGTCGACCAACCCGGGGCGCGGGGCCAGGGTGCCGCGCACGGCGCCGGTGAAGGCCACGTTCAGCGCCGTACCGATGTTCACCTTGACGATGCCGGCGAGGACGGCCCGACGCAGCTCCTCGTCGGGCACCCCGGACGAGCCGTGCAGCACCAGCGGCACCGCGACAGCCGCCCGCAGCCGCCCGATCAGGGAGTGGTCCAGTACGGCGCTGCGGGTGGTCATGGCGTGGGTGGAGCCGACCGCGACGGCGAGGGCATCCACACCGGTCTGCGCCACGTACGACGCCGCCTCGCCGGGATCGGTGCGCGAACCGGGGGCGTGCGGGTCCACCGGCGGCTCGCCGTCCTTCCCGCCGATCGTGCCCAACTCGGCCTCGACCCACAGTCCCCGCGCATGGGCGAACTCGGCCGCCGCCCGGGTGGCCGCGACGTTCTCCTGGTACGGCAACGCCGACGCGTCGACCATGATCGAGCCGAAGTCGTGCTCCGGGGCCTGGCGCCACAGGTCGGGGGAGACGACGTGGTCGAGGTGCAGCGCCACGTCGACCATGGCCGTCGACGCGACGGCCCGGGTCGCGGCGGCGATCGGCGGGAGCCGGCGGCCGTGGAACCGTACGGCGTTCTCGCTGATCTGCAGGATGACCGGTCGCCCCGCAGCCTCCGCGCCGGCGACGATCGCCTCGGCGTGCTCAAGGGTTATCACGTTGAACGCGCAGACCGGACCCGCGGCGACGATCTGTCCCGTCGGTACCAGCGGCATCAAAGCTCCTTGATCGTCACGTCCCGGCGCAGCCGCCGGTAGTCGGACAGGTCGACGCGTCCCGCCACCGGCGCCCGGACCGCCGCTGCGGACAGCGCCACCGCGTCGGCGAGCCGTTCGGGCCAGGGCCGGTGGTGGATCATGCCGTGGGCCAGCGCGGCCGCACAGGCGTCCCCCGCTCCGGTCGGGTTGCCGGCGACCGGATGTGGCAGCAACGCGTGCCAGCTGCCCCGTTCGGTCACGGCGAGCAGGCCCTCCGGGCCGAACGAGGCCACCACGGTACGCGCTTTGAGCGCGCGTACCGCGCCGACGGCCTCGGCCGGCCGGGAGAGCGCACGCCCGAGGAGGCCGGCGAGTTCCTCGGCGTTCGGCTTGACCAGGTCCGGGCCTGCGGTCAGGCCGTGACGCAACGCCTCGCCGCTGCTGTCCAGCATCGTCCGGGCGCCGGCCTCGCGGGCCGCCTCGATCAGGGCACGATACGCGTCGACCGGAACCCCGGGCGGCAGAGAGCCGGAGAGCACGACCACCTCCGCGCCGCGTACCAGGTCGGCGAACCGGCTGCGGAACGCGGTCCACTCGTCCGGGGTGACCGTCGGCCCGGGTTCCCACAGCCCGGTCGCCGCGTCCGGCTCGGCCACGACCACCGTGCGCCGCGACTCGGCCGCGATCGGCACGAACGCCTCCCGTACCCCCTCCTCGGCCAGCAGGGACCGGAGCCTGGCGCCACCGGCACCACCAGCCAGCCCGGTGGCGATGACCGGGGCGCCGAGGGCGCGCAGCACACGGGCGACGTTGACGCCCTTACCGCCCGCCTGCTCGGCCACCTCGGTGACCCGATGGGTGGCGCCGGGCACGAGCGTAGGGACGCGGTAGGTCACGTCGAGCGCGGCGTTCAGCGTGACGGTGAGGACCATCGGGCCGACCCGTCGATCACCACCGCCGATCTCGCCACCGGTCACGGCAGGACCACCGAGCGGGTGAGGTGAAGTGGCACGTCGGGGTCGAACCGCCGGTGGTGGGCCAGGGCGACGGCCAGCCGCTGCGCGAGGATCAGATCGGCCATCGGGTCACGTGCGGAGTGGACGAAGGTGGCACCGGTGCGCGTCACCTCGTCGGTCAACCCCGCCGGCACCTCCCCGAACGCCCACACCGCTCGAGCGGGGCCGGCAATGGCGATCGGACCGTGTCGGTATTCCATGGCCGGGTACGCCTCCGCCCAGAATCGGGCGGCTTCGCGGCACTTGAGCCCCGCCTCCTCGGCGAGACCGACGGTCCAGTCGCGGCCGAGGAACGTCACCTGTTCCAGCGCCGCGGGATCCAGCGGCAGCGGTGCCGTCAGGGCCTCCGCCGCGTCGCGGACAGCCTGGTCGAGATTCTCGCCGAGATGCGCGCGCAGCACCGCCAGCGCGGTCGTGGCGAACCGGGTCTGCACCACGGACTTCTCGTCGGCGAATGGCAGGCAGACCGGATCGTCCACGAGGGCCACCACCGGGGACCGCGGGTCGCCGACGATACCCGTGCTGCGGGTGTTCCCTGCGATGGCGCCCAGGACGTCGAGCACCTCGCTGGTCGTGCCGGAACGGCTGATCACCACCACCCGGTCGTAGTGGCGCTGCCTCGGGAACTCCGACGCCGCGAACGCGTCCGTCTCGCCAAGGCCAGCCCGTTCGCGCAGTTCGGCGTACGCCATCGCCATGAACCATGACGTGCCGCAGCCGACCACGGCGACCCGCTCGCCGCGGCGCGGCAGTTGGCCGGCGAGCGAGCTCGCCAGCGCGGTAGCTCGTTGCCAGCACTCGGGTTGGCTGGCGATTTCCTCTTCGACGTGTGTCATGACGCTCCGACCTGCTGCTCACGACGTACGACCGTCAGCGCGAAACCGCGCGAGTCGGCAGCGATCCGAGCATAAATCGACGATTGCCGACTGAGCAATCCCGTCCTGCCCGGCTCGCGGCGGCACCGCACGACCTGCCGGCACCCCTTGCCATCGATGGATATCTGATCGACACTGCTCAACTATCAGGGCAAGTAGGCAAGTTCGATCAGTCTCCGCCACAGAGGAGTGATCAGCGTGACCCCACCCGCTCAGTTCAATCCGTCCCGTCGTGACCTGCTTCGATCCGGTGTCGTGCTGGGCGCCGCCGCAGGCCTCAGCGGCGCCGTCGCTGCCCCCGCCGCCGCCAGCGCCGAACCACAGCGCGGCAGCGACGAGAAGAGCATGACCAGCGTGCCGTTCGAAGGCTACGACCAGGTCCGCATCGGGCTCATCGGCCTCGGCAACCGCGGCGGCGACCAGGACCTCCGGTTCGCCGCGGTCGGCACGGTCACCGCGGTCTGCGACATCCGTCCCGAGCGCGTCAACCGCACCATCGGCCGGATCATGCAGCAGGGCTTCCAGGACACCCCACCGGCCGGCTACTCCGCAGGGGAGGAGGACTTCCTCAACCTCGTCCGGCGCGACGACATCGACCTCATCTACATCGCCACGCCGTGGGAGTGGCACTACCCGATGGCCAAGGCCGCCATGGAGCACGGCAAGCACGTGGCCGTGGAGGTGCCCATCGCGCCGTACCTCGACCAGATCTGGGACCTGGTCCGCACCTCGGAGCGAACCAGGAAGCACTGCCTGCTGCTGGAGAACGTCAACTACTTCCGGCCCGAGATGGCGATGTTCAACATGGCCCGGCAGGGGCTCTTCGGCGACCTGCAGCACGCCTCCGGCGGATACGTCCACGACCTGCGCTGGCCGTACCTGTTCGGCGGCGCCTACTACCCCGAGCACTGGCGGCGCCGCTGGCAGACCAGGATGAACGCCTCGCACTACCCCACCCACGGCCTGGGGCCGGTTTCGGCCACCCTGGGCATCAACCGGGGCGACCGGTTCGAGGAACTGATCTCCGTCGCGTCCCTGCCCAAGGCGCTGGCGCTCTTCCGCGCCGAGGACCCGCGGGTGGGCGCCGACCACTCGTCGTGGGACGACGCGCCCTACATCTCCGGCGACCGGCACACCTGCTTCATCACCACGAGCAGCGGCCGGTTCATCCGGGTCGAGCACGACGTGAACTCCCCACACCCCTACAGTCGGGAGACCACGCTCACCGGCACCCGGGGGAGCATCGAGCTCGACAACGGCCGGGTCTACCTCGAGTCGCTCGGCCACGCCAACCACAGTTGGCGGACCGGCACCGCGTACAACACGATCCTGCGGCAGCACGACCACTGGTTGTGGCCGACGCTGGAGAACCTGGCCGGCCAGTACGGCGGCCACGGCGGCGGGGACTTCATCTCCATCTGGCGGCTCGTCCAGACAATGCGGCTCGGCATGACTCCCGACATCGACGTCTACGACTCGGCGGCGTGGTGTTCGGTGATCCCGCTCAGCCACGAGTCGTTGAAGACCGGCCGGATGCACCCGGTCAAGGTGCCCGACTTCACCCGCGGGCACTGGCAGCAGGCGCGGCCCACGTTCGACCGGCCGAAGCCGGATGACCCGGTGCTGGAGAAGAACTGAGGATCCACCTCGCCACCGCGCCGGCCGGTCCACCGGCCGGCGCGGCGGCGTGTGTGGGCATCGCCGCGCCGGCACCACCTCCGGTCGGAAGGTGGCGCCGGCGCCGCGCGGCATCAGCGGGATCAACCCACGACAGCCAAGCTGGCTCACGGGTCGCAGGACAGCTTGGCCTCCGCCCAGTCGCCGTGATCGCTGCCGATGCCGTCGCCGCCATCGGTGATCACCAGGTCGAGCACCTTCCCGGCGGCCACGTCGACATCGACGCTCACGGTCTCGGCGGCCCCGGTCAGGACCGGCGAGGCGTATTTCGTCGTTCCGTCGACCTTCACCTGGAAGGCGACCGAGCCGCGATCGGCCATCTCGTCGTCCACGCCCACCTTCGCGGTGAACCGGGTGCACCGGCCGTCGAGGTTGACCATGACGGATGAGGAGGCGTGGGCGCCGAGCCCCTTGGCGTAAACGACGCCGTCCAGTGTGATCGGCTTGCCGTCACCGGCCGCGCTCTCGCCGTTGCTGCGGTCCCGCTCGACCGGCCCCCAGCCGTTCGTCGAATCGATCCACTCCAGGTCGCTGACCCAGGCCACGCCTTTCGGTGCCGGCGGCAACGGCTTGTCCGCCACCGCGGCGGCGAAGAACCCGAGTGGGCCACCTGGGAGGCGGATCGCGCGGACCGCCTTGCCCGGGGTGAGCGGCAGTGCGTTGTAGAACATCCGGTAGTCGGTCGTGGTGTTGGCCAGGCCCGCCGGGGTGTAGCGGCCCTTTACCGTGACCGCCGCCTTTGCTCCGCCGGTGCCCGGGTCCTGGCAGCACCAGTTCGGCAACTGCAACGTGTGCTGGGACTCGGTGCCGTCGGCGTAGAGGACGGTGACGGTTCCGCGGGCGTTCAGGCTGGCGCCGGCGCCGAGCAGGTGAAGGTGGCTGCCCGTCCCGGTCACCAGGATCGGCGCGGTGAGATCCTTCACCACGTTCGGTGTTCCGGGGGCGCCGGCCGGCAGGCTGAACTCGACCCCGTTGACTGTGACCGTCGCGCCGGTCCGGAACCCCGCGGCGGCCAGTGCCTCACCGTGGAAGCTGTTACCGGCACCGTCGAAGTTGCCCTTGGCGAAGGTCTGGGCGTCGGCGACGCCGACCACGTTCGCCGCGGCGGACACCGAGGCGTACGGCAGCTCGGCCGTGGTGACCGCGCTGGTGCGATACGGCGTGTTCCGGGCGGTGTAGGCGGCGTCGAGCTGAAGCGTGTACGACGCCGGCCGCACCTCGCGTCCGGGTGTGACGTTCAGCCGGGCGGTGACGGTCTGACCGGGTTCGACGCGCGGGTAGTCGGCGTGGCCGCCCGACGTCCAGCCGTCCGGCAGCGCGACGGAAAGCCGTACGTCGGTCATCGCGTGCGTACCGCCGTTGCGGAAGGTCGCGGTGACCTCGGTCGCCTGGCCCGGCGGGTTCCACAGCTTCGGGCCGGTCAGTTCGACCGTTCCGAGAGCATCGGCCGGCTTGGCGCCGCCCACGGAGCTGGTGCCGGCGAGGGTGACCGTGGCGCTGGCGTCGGTGGAGATCGGAGGAGTCTTCACCCACACCACGCCGGCGCGGTCGCCGGCCGCGTGGTACCAGCCGGAGGCCGCCGCGTCGTACGCCGCCTTGTCGGCCAGTTCCGGCAGCGGCTGGTCGCCGAGCTTGACCACGTGCGGCCTGGTGCCGGTGTGCGCGGTCACCTCGTACGGACGCTGGGCGGGCTTGCCGGTGTAGGAGCCGACGCTCGCGCCGATGGTGACGACGACGTCGCCGCGGTCGTCGACCGGCGCCGCGACATCGAACCGCTGCGTCGCCGACCTGCCGGTCCGGTGCTCGCGAGTCACCCGGTCGTCCTCGTACAGCTGGAACGACGAGGTGCCACGGGGGTAGAGGTCGAGGGTCACCCGGTCGCCCGGTGCCTGCTCGGCGTGCCGGTTGATACCGGCCTTCCACATCGGCACCACGGCACCGGCCTTGACGAACAGCGGCAACGTGTCCAGCGGCGCGCGGTAGCCGTTCAGCGTGATCGGCCCGCGATGGATCCGGCCGGTCCAGTAGTCGACCCAGGTGCCGGCCGGCAGGTAGATGCCGTTCTTCGTTTCGTCCCCGCCCCACATCGGCGCCACCAGGAACTCGCGGCCGGCGAGAAATTCGTACCTGGCGGCGTCGGTGTACGCCGTCGGGTCGTCCGGGTACTCGATCGGCAGCGACCGGTTGATCGGTGCGCCGGTGCGGTGGGCCTCCGCGGCGTACGAGTAGAAGAACGGCAGGAGCCGCTCGCGCAGCTTCAGATACCTGCGGTTGATCGAGGTGTACGGCTCGCCGTACGCCCATGGCTGCTTGAAAGCCGGGGTGGCCCAGCCGCTCATCGTCATGAGCGCCGGCGTGAAGACCTTCCACTGCATGTCCCGTACGTAGCTGCGGCCGGAGCCGCCGAAGATGCCGTCGACGTCGCCGGCGGTGTAGGCGATGCCGGAGTTGCCGGAACCGTGGATCGCCGGGATCTGCCAGCGGATCGCGTCCAGGCTGCCGCTGTGTCGCCGGTCCACTGCACCGCGCAGCGCTGCGCGCCGGCCCAGCCCTCGACCATCCAGGCGTAGCCGCGGGCGTCGCTGTGCTGCTCGATGCCGTCGTGCGCGGTGTCGCAGGCGGTCAGCGCGTGCCGGTAGCCCGGGCCGACCCAGGCGACGTCCAGCTTGCGCACCCGGACGCCGGCCTCACCGACCTCCGCGGGCTGCCGGTCGAGGGCGGACTGGGTCCACAGCCCCATCTGAATGTTGCGGCTGCGCAGCTCGTCACCGGTGCGCCGCAACGGATCGATCTCGCGCTTGCCCCAGTACGTACCGCCGACGAGCTCGTAGCCCAGGTCGTCGGAGTAGCCGCAGCCGTAGTCGTCGTTGACCAGCATCCAGCCGCCTGGCATGTCGTGGTCGACAAACTTCTGCGCGATCTTGACCGCGTCCGGCGTGGTCTGCTTGTCGGGGTGGTTCTTCCCGTCGTTGCCCGGGTCCGGGTCCACGCCGTAGTGGCCGCGGTTGTAGCAGTCCGAGTCGCCGTATTCCAGGCCGTAGATCGGCGGCAGGAAGGGCCGTCCGGTCAGCTCGGTGTACCGATCGAGCGCGGTCTTGAAGTCACCGACGAAGTAGTAGGCGTCGAAGCGCTTTTCGCTGTGCGTGGCAACGACCGGGTCGTCGAAGGCGTACGTACCCGGTGCGAAGGTGTTGCGCAGCACGCCGTACCCGGCCGAACTCATGTAGTACGGCGAGGAGTTCGGGTTGCCACCGTCCTCCCAGTTGAAGTTCCGGGCGACCTGGATCGTCGTCCCACGGTGGCTGAACCGGCCGTTCTGCATGCCACCGCCGAGGAACTGCTCGGTTTCGCCACGGCGCAACGTCTGCGACGTGGTGGTGTCGGTCCACCGGAGAGGCCGCGTCTCCGACCACACCGTGCTGCCGTCGGCCCGGTGCAGCGCGAACCGCAACGGCGACTTGTACGCGCGAACCTCGATCGCCCCGGTGCGCAGCGCGTAATAGCCGCCAGCGTCCGACCACGACGTCTGCGGCATCGGGTGGTCGGACTTCACCACGATGTTGGCGTCCGGCGCACCGGGGTCACCGGGCGGGGTGTTGGCCGGGTCGATGAACTGCCCGTCGGGCGCGAGCCAGATCCGGAACACGTCGTCGGCGAGGAACACCACCCGGACCCGGGCGTTGCCCGCAATGAGGGTGTAGGTCGCCTGGTGGGCTTGGAAGCCGGTCACGGCACCGAGCTCTCGGGGCTCGGCGGCCATCGCCGGCCGGCTGATCAGGACGCTGGCGGCGAGCATCAGCACCACGGCTACCGCGGCCACTGAACGCCGGATCGAGCACACAAATATGCGCATTTGAGCCTCGCATCGATCAGGAACAGTCAGACATGCCATTCATACATCACTATGGCTTGTCTGTCACGGGGATGGCGGAGGACCAGGTCCTGTCGGCCGCGCTCGTCGTGGCGCTGCGGGTGGCAGTTGCCGTCGGGGTGCTGGCGCCTATCCGTGAGTCCGACGTGAGCGGTCGCCCCCCCCGCCATGGTTCAGGCCAACTCGCGGTCCAACACGGTGGGGGAAAGGGCATGCTGGACAACCATCGCCGCGGCGCCGATGACGCCCGCGTTCGCGCCGGCCTGTGAGGTGACGATGCGCAAGCGTTCGGTGGCCAGCGGCAGCGAGCGACGGTAGATCGACTCCCGTACGCCCGCGAGCAGCATCTCGCCAGCTTGCGCGAGCGCCCCGCCGATCACGATCAGTGATGGGTTGAACAGGCTGACGCACGCGGCCAGCACCTCGCCGATGTCCCGGCCGGCCTGGCGGACGGCTTGGCCGGCGATCGGGCTGCCGGCCTGCACAAGGGCCACGACATCGGCGTTGGTCATCGCGTCGAGGCCGGCGGCGCGGAGCTTCGCGGCGATGGCTGGGCCGCTGGCCACGGCCTCGAGGCACCCGCTGTTGCCGCAGCGGCAGGCCACGTCGCCCGCGTGCGGGGCCAGGATGTGCCCGAGGTCGCCGGCCGCACCGACGTCGCCTCGGTGCAGCTGGCCGTTGCTGATCAGGCCGGAGCCGATGCCGGTGGCGACCTTGACGAAGATCATGTGCGCCTCGTCGGGGAAGCAGCGGACATGCTCGCCGAGCGCCATCAGGTTGACCTCGTTGTCCACCAGCACCGGCACGGCGAAGTCGGCGGCGATCCGCGCGGGCACGTCGTATCCGTTCCAGCCCGGCATGATCGGCGGGTGGTTCGGCTTGCCGGTTGAGTGCTCGACCGGGCCGGGCAGCCCGATGCCCATGCCTGCCACCGGGGCAGTGGGGGCGTGGTTGGCACGCATCCGTCGCCAGGTGTCGATGAGCAGGCCGAGCACCGCGTCGGGGCCGTCGGCGATGTCCAGCGCGAGTCTCTCGATGGCCACCGGCTCACCGGTCAGGTCGGCGATCGCGACGGTGGCGTGGGTGGCCCCGACGTCGGCCGCCAGCACCATCCGTGCACGGGCGTTGAACACGAACCTGCTCGCGGGGCGGCCACCAGTGACTGCGTCGTTGCCCCAGTCGGTCACCAGCCCGGCGTCCATGAGCGCGTCGAGACGCAGGCGCACGGTCGACCGGGCCAGTCCGGTCTCGGTGGCCAGCTCGGCACGGGTGCGCGCATGCCCGTCCCGCAGCAGACGAAGCAGTTCGCCGGGGGACGTCGGGGCGGCGCTTTGCCCGTGGTTCATCCCTCAATTAAACCGAAGCGGCCGCCTTCCGTCGCCTGACACGAGCCTTTGAGATGTTGATCATCCCGAAATTTATGATCGACATGCATCTTTTGATTGACCATCGTCATAAGTCGACGCTACCGTCGTCGCATGTCTGTGACCGATCTCATAACCGCGTCTGGTGGGCTCGAATCCGAGCAGCGGACGCTACGCGTGGCGGTTGTGGGCGCCGGGTTCATGGGGCGGGTGCACGCGGAGGCAGCCCGGCGCGCCGGGGCGACCGTCGTGGCTGCGGTGGCGTCGCGTCCCGAGGGGGCCGCCGCCGCGGCGCGCGCCGTCGGCGCGGACGAGGGCTACCCGGACCTGGCGGCCCTGCTCGACGACACCGAGATCGACGTGCTGCACGTGTGCACGCCCAACGCGTCGCACGCCCCCGTCGTCGCCGCCGCGCTCGCCGCTGGCGTGCACATCATCTGCGAAAAGCCGCTCGCCACGGGGAGCGCTGAGGCCGGGGCCCTGGTGGTGGCGGCTGGTGATCGGGTGGCCACGGTGCCATTCGTCTACCGCTTCCACCCGATGGTGCGCGAGTTGCGCGCCCGGCTGGCCGCGGGCGAGGCGGGCGTCGTCGCCAGTGTGACCGGCGGCTACCTCCAGGACTGGTTGTCCCGCCCGTCCGACGACGACTGGCGGGTCGACGCCGCGCTCGGCGGGCCGTCGCGGGCGTTCGCCGACATCGGCTCGCACTGGTGCGACCTGTTCGAGTTTGTCACGGGCGACCGGATCGCCCGGCTGTCCGCGCGCACCGCGGCCGTGCACCAGCGCGTCCGCGGAAACAGTGAGCCCACCGAGGACCTGGCGGCCGTGCACTTCACCACCGCCGGCGGGATGATTGGCACGCTGGTGGTGTCGCAGGTCGCTGCCGGCCGCAAGAACCGGTTGCACCTGGAGCTTTCCGGCACCGAGGCGAGCTTCGGCTTCGACCAGGAGGACCCCGAGCGGCTGTGGGTCGGCCGGCGCGAGGGCGGCCAGACGCTGCTGCGCGACCCTGAAACGCTGCACCCCTCCGCCGCGCGCTACGTCCGGCTGCCCGCCGGGCACGCGCAGGGCTACCAGGACTGCTTCGACGCGTTCGTCGCCGACACCTACCGGGCGGTGCGTGGCGCGGACGTCCCGGACGGGCTGCCCACGTTCGCGGACGGCCTGCGCGCCGTCCGGATCACCGAAACGGTGCTGGCCTCCGCGGCGGCGGACGGCGCGTGGACAGAGGTGCCGGTATGACGCCTGGCACAACGACGAGTGTGCGGCTGAGCGGGATCAGCAAGTCCTTCCTCGGCGTGCCGGTGCTGCACGGTGTGGACCTGGAGCTGCGGGGCGGCGAGGTGCACGCCGTGATGGGCGAGAACGGCGCGGGCAAGTCCACACTGCTCAAGGTGCTGGCCGGGGTACACCGGCCGGACGGGGGCACCATCGAGGTCGACGGCGCCGAGATGTCCTTCGCCGGCCCCACCGACGCGCAGCGGGCCGGCATCGCGATCATCCACCAGGAGTTCACCCTGCTGCCGCATCGCAGCGTCGCCGAGAACGTCTACCTCGGCCGCGAGCCCGTGCGGCGGATGCAGGTCGACCGGCGGCGCATGGTGGCCGACACTCGAAAGCTCCTGACCTGGCTCGGCGAGGACGGCATCGATCCGACCGACACCGTGGCCTCACTGTCGGTCGCCCAGCAGCAGGTCGTGGAGATCGTCAAGGCGCTGTCGACCGACGCTCGGGTGCTGGGCATGGACGAGCCGACCGCCGCGCTCGCCGATCACGAGGTCGAGCTGCTCTACGACCTGGTGCGCCGGCTGCGCGAGCGGGGCATCGCGATCCTCTACGTCTCGCACCGGATGCGCGAGGTGTTCGACCTCTCCGACCGGATCACCGTGCTCAAGGACGGCCGGCTCGTCACCTGCGCCTCGACCGGTGAGCTGACCTCCGAGGACCTCGTCCGGCACATGGTGGGCCGCGACCTGGGCGAATACTACCCGGACCGGGCGGTCCCCGACGACCTCGGGCCGGTCCGCCTCGCGTTGCGCGGCGCCGGCAACGACCGCCTCCGCGACGTGAACCTTGAGGTACGCGCCGGGGAGATCGTCGGCCTGGCCGGGCTGCAGGGATCTGGCCGCTCGGCCGTCGCGCGCGCGGTGTTCGGCGTCGAACCGTTCACCCGCGGCAGGTTGGAGGTGGACGGGGAGGCGCAGCGGGTGAACCAGCCCCGCACCGCCGTGCGCCTCGGGATCGCGCTGGTCACGGAGGACCGCAAGGGCGATGGGCTGGCGCTTCGTCAGTCCGTACGCGACAACGTGTTGCTGGTGCGCCGTGCCGCGCTGCGCGGCGCGCGCTCCCGCGCGAGCTCGGACGTGCCGGCGTTGCTCGACCTGGTGGCCGTGGTGGCCCGTGGCGAGCACCAGGAGGTGCGGTTTCTGTCCGGCGGCAACCAGCAGAAGGTCGTGCTCGCCAAGTGGTTGGCGGTCGAGCCGCGGGTGCTGGTCGTCGACGAGCCGACGCGCGGTATCGACGTCGGCGCGAAGCAGACCGTGCACGTGCTGCTGCGTGATCTCGCGCGGCGTGGCGTGGCGGTGCTGATGATCTCCTCCGAGCTCCCCGAGCTGATCGGGCTGAGCGACCGGATCCTCGTCATGCACGACGGTGCGCTGGCCGGTGCGCTGCCGGCTGGCGCGAGCGAGGAGGCTGTGATGGCGCTGGCCACCGGGCATGGGATCGGTGAGGTGGCATGAGCACCCTTCAGCAGAACACCCTACCGGTCAAGCAGATGGCCGCGCGGACGGCGTTGCGCCAGCGGCTCACCCCGGCCGCCGTCGTCTACCTCGCCCTCGTCGCCCTACTCGTCGTCGGCAGTGTCCTGGTCGGGCTGCGCGGCGAGGTCCTGCTCGACCAGGCTGGCATCCTCAACATCCTCACCCGGGCCACCGCGCTCGGTGTCGTCGCAATCGGACAGACGATGGTGATCCTCACCGGATCCCTCGACCTGTCCGTCGCCTACCTGGTCGGCCTCACCTCGCTGATCGCGGCCGAGACGATGGCCGGGCGAGACGGCATGGTCGTGCCCGGCGTGCTGCTCGCGCTCGCCGTGGCCGCCGGGGTCGGCCTGGTCAACGGGCTGGTCATCACCGTCCTCAAGGCCAACGCGTTCATCGCGACGCTCGGCGTGGCGCTGATCCTGCGTGGCTACCTCGAGGACAACTACACCGGCCCGGCCGGCGACGTACCGCGCGGCTTCCAGCATCTCGGCTACGACCGGATCGGCCCGGTGCCGGTCGCGGCGCTGCTCATGCTGGCGGTCGCCGCGCTGGCCTGGTGGTATCTGTCGCGGACCCGTCCCGGCTACCACATGTACGCCGTCGGTGGCGACATCGAGGTGGCCCGGCTGTCTGGGGTGCCGGCGCGTCGGATCATCGTCACCGCGCACGTGCTGTGCTCGGTCGCCGCCGGCCTCACCGGGATCTACCTCGCCAGCCGACTCGGCTCGGGTGCCCCGTATGTCGGCACCGACGCCGGGTACGACCTGGAGTCGATCGCCGCCGTCGTGCTCGGCGGGACGCTGCTCGCCGGTGGCCGGGGCGGCGTCGTCGGCACCATCGGCGGCGTCCTCATCCTGGCCACTCTGGACACGATCTTCGACGACCTCGAGGTCGTCCCGTTCTTCAAGGACGTGGTGCGGGGTGTCGTACTCGTGGCCGCGGTCGCACTCTACGCCCGGCACATGATGGCCAACCGCGCTCGACGGAGGTTGACATGACCTGGCGGCCCCGCTTGGCCGAGGGTACCGCGCCGGTGCTCGTCGTCCTACTCCTGCTGCTCATCGGCCTCGCGATCGCCGGCCCGGCCTACGACCAGCCGTCCGGCTACCTGGCGCTGCTCAAGCGGGCCGCGCCGCTGATGATCCTCGCGATCGGGCAGTTCTTTGTCATCGTCTCCGGCGGGTTCGACCTGTCGGTCGGCGCGCTGGTGACCGCCGGGGTGGTCATCGCGGCTCGGCTCATCAACGGCAGTGAGTCCGCAACGGCGCGGGTGATTCTGCTCGTGCTCGGGTTCGGCCTGCTGGTCGGCCTGGTCAACGGGCTGGTCACGACGAAGCTCCTGGTGCCGTCGTTCATCGTCACGCTCGGCATGCTGCTCGTGCTCGACGGCGCGATCTTCCTGTGGACCGGCGGCGCCCCGCGGGGCGCGCTCTCCGCCGGGTTCCGGACGTTCGGGCGCGGTGCCGTGGACGTCCCGGTGCTTGGCGAGGTCCCCTGGTCGGTGTTCATTCTGCTGGCGATCCTGGTGGCCGCGACGCTGTTCATGCGCGGTGGCACGGGCCGGGCGCTGGTCGCGGCCGGCGACAACGAGGCCGCCGTACGACTGTCCGGCGGCCAGGTCGACCGGCTCCGCCTGCTCGCGTTCGTCCTCTCCGGGCTGCTCGCCGCGGTCGCCGCGATCCTGCTCGGCGGGTTCGCCGGCGTCTCGGCGCAGGTCGGCAACGGCCTGGAGTTCCGGGCGATCACTGCCGTCGTACTGGGCGGCGTGCTCCTCGGCGGCGGGCGCGGATCGGTGGTCGCGGCCGTCGCTGGCGCACTGTCCCTGGAGGCCCTGTTCACGCTGCTGAACCTGCTCGGCGTGAGCGGCGCCCTCGAGTCGGCCGTGCAGGGTGTGATCATCATCGCCGCCGTCGCCTACGCCTCCCTCGGCAGCGGCGTGCGGCTGCGGTGGTGGCCGAGACAGCGGAACAGCGCGGCCCCCGCGCAACCCGCCTCCTCCTGAAGTCCCCAAGGTTAGTAAGGAGAACAACGATAATGACCAAGAGATGGGCCACGGTGGTCGTGGCGGGCGCGCTGGCGCTCGCCGGATGCTCGAGCGACCTGCCCGACGACAAGGCCACCGCCGGCGGATCACCCAGTTCCGACGCAGGCAAGTCGACGTTCTTCGACCAGGCCGAGTACAACCGCCAGCTGGCGTTCCGCAGTGCCACACCGCAAGGCCCGGACGGCAAGCCGTGGGAGCAGATGCTCGAGCCGGAACTGGTCGACACCGCGAAGTTCGCCAAGCCCGGCGGAAACTACACCCTCTGCTTCTCCAACGCCGCCGTGAACAACCCGTGGCGGCAGGTGGGCTACAAGACCATGCAGCAGGAGGTGAAGCTGCACCCCGAGATCACCACGTTCACGGTGCTGGACGCGGAGGCCAAGGACGACAAGCAGATCAGTGACATCCAGTCGCTGACCGGCAAGAACTGTGCCGCGATCATCGTCTCGCCGAACACCACCGCCACGCTGACGCCGGCCGTCGAGCAGGCGTGCGCGACGGGCGTGCCGGTGATCGTGTTCGACCGGGGCGTCAACACCAACTGCCCGGTCACCTTCATCCACCCCATCGGCGGCTTCGCCTTCGGCGCGGACGGCGCGGAGTTCCTGAAGGAGAAGGTCAAGCCGGGCGGCAAGGTCCTCGCCCTGCGCATCCTGCCCGGCGTGGACGTCCTCGAACAGCGCTGGGCCGCCGCCAACGAGATCTTCGCCGGCAGCGGGCTCAAGGTCGTCGGGGTGGAGTTCACCGACGGCGACGCGGCCAAGACCAAGAGCATCGTGGCCGACTACATCCAGCGCGAGGGCAAGATCGACGGCGTGTGGATGGACGCCGGCGCGACCGCCGTCGCCGCGGCCGAGGCGTTCCAGGACGCCGGCGTCGACGTGCCCGCCATCGTCGGCGAGGACCAGCAGGACTTCCTGCGGCTGTGGGTCGACGAGGGCCTGACCGCGGTCGCCCCGACCTATCCCACCTACCAGTGGCGTACCCCGATCATCGCCGCGCTGAAGATCCTCAAGGGCGAGCAGGTGCCGAAGGAGTGGGTGCTGCCGCAGCCCCGGATCACCGGCGACAACGTCAAGGACTACGTCAAGCAGGACATGCCGCCACTGCACTACGCGATGTGCGGCTGCGAGACCATGCCGGGTTACCCGGGGCCGTGGCGGTGAGCAGACACCCGCTCGGGGTCAACACCTGGGTGTGGGCCTCGCCGCTGACCGACGCGACCTTGGCCGCCCTCGCGGCCAAGGTCGCGGGGTGGGGCTTCGACGTACTGGAGCTCCCGGTGGAGAACCCGGGCGACTGGAAGCCGGGACAGGCCGCCCAGGTGCTCGCCGACCACGGTCTCGGCGCCACCGTGTGCCTGGTGATGCCGCCCGGGCGGGAGCTGGTCGCGGCGGATTCCGCCACCGTGCGGTCCACCCAGGACTACCTGTACGGCGTGGTGGACGCCGCGGCGGAGGTCGGGTCGCCGGTGATCGCCGGGCCCGCGTACGCCTCGGTCGGCCGGACCTGGCGGCTGTCACCGGCCGAGCGGGCCGCGGCGTACGCGCAGCTGCGGGACAACCTCACTCCCGTGGTGGAGTACGCCGGCGCGGC
Organism: Micromonospora sp. NPDC007271; assembly: GCF_040634005.1. NCBI lineage: Bacteria > Bacillati > Actinomycetota > Actinomycetes > Micromonosporales > Micromonosporaceae > Micromonospora > Micromonospora sp. NPDC007271. The sequence goes on along the minus strand of NZ_JBEYER010000057.1, from coordinate 24,850 downwards.
CGGCGTCACGGTGGCCGTCGAGCCGCTCAACCGCTACGAGACGAGCCTGCTCAACACCATCGGCCAGACCCTCCAGGCGATCGGTGACCTGCCGCACTGCGGGGTCGCGCTCGACCTCTACCACCAGAACATCGAGGAGGCGGACATCCCGGCGGCGATCCGCTCGGCCGCCGGCCGGGTGGCACACGTCCAGGTGTGCGGCAACGACCGTGGCACGCCCGGCGCCGACCACCTGGACTGGCCGGCGATCATCGCCGCGATCGACGAGGCGGGCTACACCGGCCCGCTGTGCATCGAGTCGTTCACCGCGCAGAACGCCACGATCGCGACCGCCGCCTCCATCTGGCGTCCACTCGCCCCCACCCAGGACGCGATCGCCGTGGACGGCCTGAAGTTCCTGCGGGCGGTGATGCCCTAGGACGACCGCCACCTCCACGCCAGTCCGACGGCGCCGGCACGCCGCACGGTCATGACCACCCCAGTAGTTCCTCGCGTCCCAGAGAGGTTCCGCATCTCATGAACGTGACCTGGCGTCCCCGCTGGGGACGATTGCTCGCGATACCCGTCGTCGGCGCGCTCGCGCTGTCCATGATCAGCCCAGCGCCGGCGGCCGCACACCCGGGCGACCACGGCCAAGCCCACGTGCTGATCTTCACCAAGACCACCCAGTTCCGGCACACCGAGGCGATCGAGCAGGGCGTACCCGTGCTGCAGGCCGCCTTCGCCGACGCCGGCATCACCTCGCAGCACACCGAGGACTCGTCGATCTTCAACGACGAGGACCTCGCGCACTTCGACGCCCTGGTGATGTTCCAGGCCTCCGGCGACCCGTGGACCGCCGACCAGAAGGCGGCGATGGAGCGCTACATGAAGGCCGGGCACGGCATCGTCGCCATCCACAACGCGACCGACATGCGCGGGAACTACGCGTGGTGGGACAACATGATCGGCACGCTGATGCCCGGCCACGCCGCCACCGGCACGAGCCCCGGCCTGCCGGGCACCGTCCGCGTCGAGGACCACTCCCACCCGTCGACCAAGCACCTGCCGCAGCGGTGGAACCGCGCCGACGAGTGGTACAACTACGCGCTCAACGTCCGCGGCGACGCGCACGTGCTCGCCACGATGGACGAGACGACGTACAACCCGGGCAACAACGCGATGGGCTACGACCACCCGATCTCCTGGTGCAAGCCGTACGACGGCGGCCGCGCCTGGATGACCGGCATGGGCCACTTCGGGGCGCACTACACCGGCGAGCCGGCCCTGGTGCAGCACATCGTGGGTGGTGTGAAGTGGGCGGCCGGCATGGTCGAGGGTGACTGCGGCGGCACGGTGTGGGACCAGTTCGAACGGGTCCCGCTGGACCAGAACACCAGCGCACCGTTCGCCATGGACGTCGCACCGGACGGCCGGGTCTTCTTCACCGAGCTGGTACGCGGCCAGATCCGGGTGTACGACCCGCGGACGAAGACCACCTCCACCGCGATCACGATCCCGGTGTACTCCGGTGGTGAGGACGGCCTGCTCGGCATCGCGCTCGACCCGAAGTTCGCCGAGAACGGCCACCTCTACGTCTACTACTCACCGGCCAGCACGAACGACAGCGACCCGGCGAACTTCGTCAACCGCCTGTCCCGGCTCACCGTCGGGCCGGGCTCCCAGATCGACCGCGCCACCGAGAAGGTCCTGCTCGACGTGCCGGCGCGGCGGCTGCCCGACGAGCCCGGCCACACCGGCGGCGGCCTCGCGTTCGGTCCGGACGGAAACCTCTACCTGAGCGTCGGCGACGACGTGAACCCGCACTCCGAGCCGTCCGGCGGCTACGCGCCGCTGTCCGAACGGGACGGCACGTTCCACGACGCGCGGGCCACCTCGGCCAACACCAACGACCTGCGCGGCAAGCTGCTGCGGATCCGCCCCGAGGCCGACGGCACCTACTCCATCCCCGCGGGCAACATGTTCCCGCCGGGCACAGCGAAGACCCGGCCGGAAATCTACGCGATGGGCTTCCGCAACCCGTTCCGGTTCTCGATCGACCCCAAGACCGGGGCCATCGGGCTGGCGGACTACTCGCCGGACAACAGCAACGACAACCCGGACCGCGGACCCGCCGGCATCGCCGAGTGGAACCTCATCACCGAGCCCGGCTTCTACGGCTGGCCGCTGTGCATGGGCAACAACGAGCCATTCCGGGACGTGGACTACCGGACGAATCCGGTGACGGTCGGCGCGCCCTTCGACTGCGCCCACCCGATCAACGACTCGGTGCGCAACACCGGCCTGACCGAGCTGCCGGCCGCCAAGCCGGCCAAGATGTGGTACGGCTACAAGCGCTCCTCGGTGCCGTCGGTAATCCCGCAGGGTGGCGGCCTGGCGCCGATGGGCGGGCCCTTCTACCAGTACGACCCGAACCTGCAGTCGGACACCAAGTTCCCCGCGTCCTACGACGGCAAGCCGTTCTTCTACGAGTGGTCGCGGAACAAGATGTACTCGATCATCCCGAACGGGCAGGGCGGGGTCGAGAAGGTCAATCCGTTCCTGCCGCAGCAGCAGTTCCTCGCGCCGATCGACTCCAAGTTCGGTCCTGAGGGCTCGATGTACGTGCTGGACTGGGGCGGCGGCTTCGGCCGCGACAACCCGAACTCGGGGCTGTACCGGGTCGACTACATCTCCGGCTCGCGCTCGCCGACGGCGAAGATCAGCGCGTCGCCCGACTCCGGCCAGGCGCCGCTGCAGGTCCGCTTCGACGGCTCGGGCAGCACCGACCCGGAGAACGAGCAGCTGCGCTACGAGTGGGACTTCACCGGTGACGGATCCGCCGACTCCACCGAGCCGAAGCCGACCTTCACCTACACCGCGAACGGCGTCTACAACGCCCGCCTCACGGTGACCGATCCGGCCGGCAAGACCGGGACGGCGACGGTGCCGATCACGGTCGGCAACACCCGGCCGAAGGTGAAGTTCAACCTGCCGCCCAACGGCGCGTTCTTCGACTTCGGCGACGAGGTGAGCTGGGACCTGTCGGTCAGCGACGCCGAGGACACCCAGATCGACGACGCCGACGTGGTGATCCAGCCGGCGATGGGCCACGACGAGCACGCGCACCCGGCCGAACCGTTGCACGGGCGCACCGGCAAGGTGGTCGCCGACCTCGGCGGCGGGCACGGCGAGGACATGAATGTCTTCTACGCGCTCGACGGCCGCTACGCCGACTCGGGCGGCGCGGGGGGCATCCCCAGCCTGACCGGCTCGGACACCACCCTGATGTTCCCGAAGCAGCGGGAGGCGGAGTTCTTCGACAACTCGTCGAACGTGACGGTCGGCTCGTCGCGGGACGTCGAGGGCCACGGGAACTCCATCGCCGGCCAGAACGGCGCCTGGGCGTCGTACGACCCGGTCAACCTGCACAACGTCGACCGGTTGATCCTGCGCGCGTCGGCCGCCAGTGCGGGCCGGATCGAGCTGCGGCGGGGCGCGCCGGACGGTGCACTGCTGGGCACCGCGCAGGTGCCGGCGACCAGCGGCGGCGGCTACGTGGACGTCCCGGTCGAGGTGGCCGACCCCGGCGAGACGTTCACCCTGTACGCGGTGTTCCCGGGTGCCGGTGAGCGGCGCCTGAACTTCATCGAGGCCGACGGCAAGGGCGTCTCGCCGACGAGCAAGCCGAAGGTCGCGGTGACCTCCCCGACGCCGACCGACGAGCTGGAGCCGGGCGAGATCCAGGTGACCGCGGCCGCGAGCGACGCGGAGAACACGATCACCAAGGTCGAGTTCTTCGTCGACGGCACGTCGATCGGCGTCGACACCACGGCGCCGTACGCGATGAAGTGGAACGCGTCCACCCAGAAGCGCTACCAGCTGACCGCGGTCGCGACCAACGACAAGGGCTACCACGCCAAGTCCCGCGTCGTGCAGGTCGAGGTCGGTGACCTCTACGGAGCCTGGCAGACCTACAGCAACACCACCGCCGCGTTCGACCGGCCGGACCAGGACACCTGGATCATCAACGCCGGCGGCGAGAACATGTGGCAGGGCACCGACCAGTACGGCTCGGTGTATCTGCCGGCGGCGGCCGGCAACACCTGGACCGCCACGGTGAAGATCGAGAGCCAGACGAACACGAACAACTCCGCCAAGGCCGGCCTGATCGTCCGGAACGACGCCACCCAGCCCGGCAGGTCGCCCGGGTACGCGGCGATGACGATGCGGGCGGGCCTCGGCTTCGAGTGGCTGCGCGACACCGACGGCAACGGCCAGCTCGACGCCAGCACCGGCGCCAGCAACACGAGCTACCCGTCCTGGGTGCGGATCGTGCGCGACGGCGGGAAGTACTACGGGTACTGGAGCAAGGACGGGAAGTCGTTCACCCTGGTCGGCGACCCGGTGACGCTGCCCGGCGCGGCCAGCCCGCAGGACATCGGCCTCGCGGTCACCGCGCACAACGCGTCGGCCACCAGCGAGGTGAAGTTCACCGGCTTCACCCTGGTCGACAAGGCCATCCACCCGGCACCGCCGGAGACCGCTCCGGGCTGCGCGATCCGCGGCTCGGACACCTTCGACGGTGACACGCTGAACACCAACCGGTGGACCACCGTGCGCAACGCCCCGAACCTGCCGGTGCGGGTCACCAACGGCGGGCTGGTGCTGCCGGTCACCAACGGCGACATCAACGAGGCGAACACCGGACCGATCAGCTACGCCGGCCAACGCGCCAAGGTCGGACCGTGGACGATCACCACGAAGGTGACCATCCCGCACGACCGCGAATGGCAGCACGCCGGTCTGCTCATGCACGGCACCGACAACGACTACGTCAAACTGGCCTTCACCCGCTCCTCGTCCGGCGGTCGGATCCTGGAGTTCCAGACCGAGGCCGGCGGGACGCGGACCTGGCACGCCAACGTCGGTCTGCCGGCGAACTTCCCGGCCACCGCGCACCTGCGACTGGTCAACGACGGTCAGAAGCTGACCGCGGCGTACTCCGCCGACGGTCAGAGCTGGACGGCGCTCGCCGGCTCCGCCACCGTCATCCCGAACGCGACCGTCGGCCCCATGGCCGCTGGCGACACCGGGGCGGCACGGGTCAACGCGGTGTTCGACCACTTCACCATCACGCCGGACGGCACGGACGACGGGGTCCGCGCACCCAGCGACGAGTTCGACGGCAGCACGCTCGACGGCTGCCGGTGGAACTCGGTGGTGCGGTACGACCCGACCAAGGCTGCGGTGAGCGGCGGTGCGCTGCGCATCGAGACCCAGCCGGGCGACATCAACGGCACCAACAACGACTCGCCGCGGAACTTCATCCTGCAGAAGATCCCCGCGGACGTCGCGGCCGGCGACTGGACGATCGAGACCAGGCTGACCCCGTCGATGCTGCACAAGTGGCAGCTGGCCGGCTTCCTGGTCTACAACAACGACGACAACTACGTGAAGTTCGACGTCGTGGCGAACAACAACGCCGGAACGCCGACCAACCTGCGCGCCGAGCTCGTCTCGGAACGCAACGCGCAGTTCGGCAACGGCGGCAACCGGTCGATCGACATCGCCGACTCGTCCGAGAGCGGCTGGTACCACCTGCGGCTGAGCCGCAGTGGGAACACCTACTCGGCCCAGATCAGCGACGGCGGGGTCAACTGGACCTCGCTCGGCCAGCCGGTCACCAACGACGCCGTGATGACCTCGTTCGGCCTGATGGCGTTGGGTCCGGAGCAGGCGCAGCCGGTCACCGTCGCGTTCGACCACTTCCGGATTCTCGACACCACGGCGCCGAGCCTGACCGTGTCGATCGATCCGGCGAAGCCGAACGGGCAGCACGGCTGGTACACCTCGCCACCGACGGTCACCGCCTCCGCGAAGGATGACCGTGGCGGCCCGGTCCGGATCGAGTTCGTCGAGGGCGACGGCGACTGGACGCAGTACCGCGAGCCGATCCAGGTCACCGAGGACGGCCGGCGGGAGCTGCGGTTCCGGGCGATCGACGAGGCCGGCAACGTCTCCGCGCTGAAAGCGGCGTCCCTGCCCGTCGACACCACGGCTCCGGTCGTGACCGTCGACGGTGTAGCGGACGGCGGCAAGTACGACCTCGGCAAGTCGCTGCCGGTCGCCGCCACGGCACGGGACGCCGCGTCCGGCGTCGACTCCGTTGCCCTCCGCTTGGACGCCGTGGCGATCGAGAGCGGTGCGGGCGTCGAGCCCACGGCGGGCGGCCACGAGTTGACCGTGGTCGCGACCGATCTGGCCGGCAACGTCAAGGAGGTGAAGATCGCCTTCGAGATCGTCGCCACCTACGACAACGCCCAGGCGCTGGTGCGGCGGTACCAGGCGGCGGGTCTGCTCAGCGACGAGCTCGCCGACCGCCTGTTCGGCCAGCTCGAGGCGGCCAAGCGCACGGCGGCGGCAAGCCGACCGGAGCAGGCCGAGGCTGCTCTGGACCGGTTCGCGGCGGCGGCCAGGACCGCCACCGACGAGTCAGCCCGCACGCAGCTGCTCGCGGTAGCCGGCTACCTCAAGGCGAAGCTGTGACCCGATAGTCGGGGAGCCCGTGCCGGCCGGCTCCCAACCGGTGCCGGAGCACATCACGCGTGCTCCGGCACTCGGTCTGCGGACGGCTCGGACCTGACCCTCACCAGGATCCCGCTCGGCGACGAACCGGTGACCGTCGACTGGCGGTTCCGGTTCACATCGACCACCGTGGACGTCGAGTTCCTCTGGCACGTGGCCGGCCCCACCCGACGGTGGCCAGCACCGGTTCGACTCAACGACCGCGGTGGAGAACACGCTCGCCGTGTACCTCGATGATCACGGCGTTACCTGTCGCGCCTGGTCGGAGCCGAGCCGGATCTCCCGGCCCTGCCAGCGTTCCCGCAGCCAGCGGTCGTGGCTGGCCAGCACGATCGCGCCGGGGCCGCTACCCAGCGCCGCCTCCAGTTCGTCACACAGACGCGGCGACAGGTGATTGGTGGGTTCGTCGAGCAGCAGCAACTGCGGCGGTCGCGCCACCAGCAGCGCCAACGCGAGCCGCCGGCGCTGCCCGACCGAGAGCCGGCCGACCGGCTTGTCCAGGTCCGCCTCGTGCAGCAGACCCAGTGAGCTCAGCGGCACCGCCTCGGCCCGCTCGGCACCCAGCGCCAGCTGGTAGGTGTCGCGGACGGACCGGTCCGGCTGGTCGAAGACGGTGTCCTGGGCGAGCAGTCCCACGGTCAGTCCACGCCGCCGCCGCACCTCGCCCTCGGGTGCGAGCCGCCCGGCGAGCACGGCCAGCAGAGTCGACTTCCCGGCCCCGTTCCCACCGGTGATCAGCAGACGGTCGGTCGCCGACACGTCCACGCTCACCGGTGCGAGCCGGCCCGGCACCCGTACGTCAGCCAGCGACACCAGCGGACCGTCGGCCTCCGCCGCCGGTGCGGCGAGCGCCGTACTCTCGAACCGCAGCGGCCTCGGCGGCTCGCCGACCTGGAAACGCTCCAGCTCCTCCAGACGGCGGGTGGCGTTGCGCACCCGCCGGGAGATCTGACTCTGCACCCGGCCAGCGCGATGGCCGTAGCCCATCTTCTCGTTGTCGCGCGGCCCCCGGTCCGGTGCGACGCGGTGCGCGGTGACCCCGGCGGAGACCCGCAGCGCCCCCAGTTCCTCCTGTTCCTCGGCCCAGCGTCGCTCCCAGCGCTCCCGCTCGGCACGTTTCTCGGCCAGGTAGGCGCTGTAGTTGCCGCCGTAGCGGACCGGCCCGTCCAGCGCGGGATCGAGGTCGATCAGATCCGTGCACACGGCGTCCAGGAAAGCCCGGTCGTGGCTGGCCACCACGACGACCCCGGGCAGGCTGCGCACCTGCTCCTCGACGAAGGCCGCGGCACCGTCGTCGAGATGGTTGGTCGGTTCGTCCAGCAGCAGCGCGGAGGGCCGCCGGACCAGCAGCGCGGCCAGCGCGAGCCGGCCGCGCTGCCCGCCGGACAGCGACCCGAGCGCCCGGTCACGTCCGACGGCGCCAAGGCCGAGGCCGTCGACCACGAGCGCCGCACGCCGGTCGGCGTCCCAGGCCTCCCGTTCCTGGGCCTGTTCGAGCCGGACGCCGTACGCGTCGAGCAGGCCGCCGTACGCGGGCGCGTCCTGCGCGGTCCGCGCGAGCTGCTCGGTGAGCCGTTCCAGCTCGGCGAGGTCCTCCCTGGCCTCGCGCAGGGCGCCGTCGAGCACGTCGGCGATCGTCGCATCGGCGTCGTACGGCATCTCCTGCTGAAGAAAACCCAGGTCGGGCGGGCGGGTGACGCTGCCGCCGTCGGGCTCGTCCATCCCGGCCAGCAGGCGCAGCAGGGTCGACTTGCCGACGCCGTTCTCCCCGATCAGCCCGATGCGGTGCCCGGGCGAGGCGGTCAGGGAGACACCGTCGAGCACCCGTCGGTCGCCGAGGGTGTGAACGAGGTCGTGGGCGAGCAGAGCGGGCTGAGGCATGGAATCCGTCCAACGTGATCGGTGTTGGGCCCGCGGGGCGACATGCCTCGGACACGGGCCAGGTCGACACGCCGGCGGCTCACACCTCGGGCGCCCCCGTCTCCTTCAGCACGCCGTCGGCCAGCCGCAGCCACCGGTTCACGCCGATCTCGCGCAGAAACCGCTCGTCGTGGCTGACCACCACGAACGCCCCCTGGTAGGAGTTCAGGGCACTCTCCAACTGGCCCGCGCTGACCAGGTCGAGGTTGTTCGTCGGCTCGTCCAGCAGCAGCAGGTGCGGAGCTGGTTCCGCGCACAGCACACAGGCCAGGGTGGCGCGCAGCCGCTCGCCTCCGGAGAGCACCCCGACAGGCAGATGGGCGCGAGCCCCCCGGAAGAGGAAGCGGGCGAGCAGGTTCATCCGCTCGGCCTCCGGCCGGTCCGGGGCGTAGTCGGCGAGGTTCTCGGCGACCGTACGGTCCGGATCCAGCAGGTCGAGGCGCTGCGAGAGGTAGGCGATGCGGCCGTCCGCCCGCTTGATCTCGCCGCTCTCCGGTGTCAGGTCGCCGCTGAGCAGACGCAGCAGCGTGCTCTTGCCGGCGCCGTTGGGACCGGCCAGCGCGATGCGCTCCGGGCCCCGCACGGTCAGGTTGACGCCCTGGCCGGCGAACACCTCCTTGTCGCCGAGACGGACGCGCAGCCGCTCGCCGAGGACCAGGTTGCGTCCGGCGGGCACCTTGGTGTCCGGCAGGTCCAGCGTGATGCGCTGCTCCTCGCGCAGCGCACGCCCGGCCTCGTCCAGCCGGGCCTTCGCCTCGCTGACCCGGCCGGCGTGCATCTGGCCCGCCCGGCCCGCGGACTCCTGCGCGCCCCGCTTCATGGCGCCGGCGACGATACGGGGCAGACCGGCGTTCTTCAGGTTGCGGGCGGCGTTGCTCTGCCGGCGGTCGGCGCGCTCGCGGGCCTGCTGCATCTCCCGCTTCTCCCGCTTCAGCTCCTGCTCGGCGTTGCGGACGTTCTTCTCGGCGACCTCCTGCTCGGCCCGCACGGCCTCCTCGTACTCCGTGAAGTTGCCGCCGTAGAACCGCACTTCGCTGCGGTCGAGTTCGGCGATGCGTTCCATCCGGTCGAGCAGCGCGCGGTCGTGGCTGACCAGGAGCAGACAGCCGGTGAAGTCCTCCAGCACGTCGTAGAGCTTGTGCCGCGCCTCGAGGTCGAGGTTGTTGGTGGGCTCGTCCAGCAGCAGCACGTCGGGCCGCTTCAGCAACTGGGCGGCGAGACCGAGGGAGATGACCTGGCCGCCGCTGAGGGTGCTCAGGCTGCGATCCAGGGTGAGGTCGCCCAGGCCCAGGCGGTCGAGCTCGGCCCGGGTGCGTTCCTCGATGTCCCAGTCGTCGCCGATGGTGGTGAAATGTTTCTCGTCGACGTCCCCGGACTCCACGGCGTCGATGGCCTGGATGATCGCGGCGACGCCCAGCACCTCGGCGACCGTCAGGTCACCGGCCAGGGGCAGGCTCTGCGGGAGATAGCCGAGGGTGCCCGCCACGGAGACCGACCCCGTGCCGGGCCGCAGTTCACCGGCAATGAGCTTGAGCAGCGTGCTCTTGCCCGTGCCGTTCGGCGCGACGAGGCCGGTACGGCCGGAGCCGACCGTGAAGGACAGGTCCTGGAAGACGGGAGTGTCGTCGGGCCAGGAGAAGGACAGGTTCGAGCAGACGATGCAGGCATCGGACATGGAGGCAACCTCGTGAGGAGGGGGCAGGAAAGACACTTCTGCCCCGGCAGAAGACAAGGGAAAGAGGGGACGACAGCGAGGCCACGTCGGCGGCGCTTCCACGCACCGGCCGGTGGCCTGTCGGTCCGGGTATCACCCGGAGATGTCGTCGTCCACCACCATGTCTGGTCTCCTCAACAAACGATCAACGTCGTACCAGTCTAACAGCAGGGGAACCGTGGACCGGAGACATGACCGGCCACCCGGTCAGGATCTCGGCCAGCCGCCTGCGCAGGTGTGCGACGCCCCGGTCCAGGGGGCCTCCAGGAGTTCCATGCCGCCGGTCGACAAGAAGATCATCACGCCGCCCTGGACCCAGCGGGGCAGATTCTCCTCATGTTCGACGCGCTCGTCATTCCTACGATGAATGCGCGCCATGCGCCGAGTCGTCGTGCTCGCGCAGCGCGCCAAGGAGGGCCTTGCTGGCCGTCGCGTAGGCGTCGAAGCCGAAGCTGACCTCCTTGCCCCGCTGGCGGTAGCTGATCCAGCGGCAGCGGAAACACAGTGCGACATCGGTGAGGTCGCCCTCCTGGTCCCAGGCGCGCATCGCGTACCGGGGCAAGAAGCAGCGCATCCGGTCGCCCTCGGGCAACTGCGCAAGCTTTGAGACCAGATCCCTGGCCGGCTCGCCCTCGAGGATGGTCAGGTGTCTGCCGAGCGGCGCGGCGTCCCAGGGGTGGTTGTGCCACTGGTCGCGGTCGATCTGCTTGATCGAAATGCGTAGCGCGTAGACCCCGGCTTTAGCTGTGGGGTTAGCGTGTCAATGTCGGACGGACAGTAGATAGCTCGGTGCTGTGTATTGCGCGGGTGTTCGTTGCCTTGCGGTCGAACAGCAACGTTGTGTTTTAGTGCGCTTTCCATGTCGTGTGGTGCCCGAAGTACCGGCGACGGGTGCTCGGCGGCCGGATCGAGGAGCGGTTGAGGCAGCTCATCGGCGAGGTGGTGGAGGAGAAGGGGGCGTGGCTGGTGGCGTTGGAGGTCATGCCCGACCAGGTGCATCTGCTGGTCGAGGTGGACCCGCAGTTCGGCGTTCACAAGCTCGTCAAGGCGATCAAGGGACGGACGTCTCGGGTGTTGCGTGAGGAGTTTCCGTCGCTGCGGTCGCGGCTGCCGACGTTGTGGACGAACTCGTATTTCGTGGCGACCACTGGCGGCGCTCCGTTGGCGGCGGTGAAGGAGTATGTCGAGCAGCAGAAGGGCCGTTGAGTGCTGACCGGTCGCCGCTATCTGCTCGCCTTTACACCGGAGCAGGCTGTCTACGCCGGGACGGTGGGGGCGATCTGTCGGGCGGTGTGGAACACGGGGTTGGAGCAGCGTCGTGAGTACCGTCGCCGCGGCTCGTTCATGGGCTACAACGAGCAGGCCCGGCAGGTGGCGGAGGCGAAGAAGGACCCGGTTTGCGCGTGGCTGGCCGATGCTCCGTCGCACGTGCTGCAGCAGACCCTGCAGGATCTGGAGCGGGCGTGTAAGACGCATGGGACGTGGAAGGTGCGGTGGCGGTCCAAGACGCGCACTGCGCCGTCGTTCCGGTTTCCGGACGCGAAGCAGATTGCGGTGCGTCGGTTGAACCGGCGGTGGGGTGAGGTGCGGCTGCCGAAGTTCGGGCCGGTCAGGTTCCGGTGGACCCGGCCGTTGGGTGGCGCTGTCCGTAACGCCACGGTCTGCCGTGACGGTGGGCGCTGGTACATCTCGTTCTGTGTCGAGGACGGCGTGGCCGAGGTGGCCCCGAACGGTAAGCCGCCGATTGGTGTGGATCGGGGTGTGGCCGTGGCGATCGCGACATCTGACGGCGGCCTGGATGACCAGAACTTCGTCACCCCGGGCGAGGCGGCCAGGCTCAAGCGGCTACAGCAACGCCTGTCGCGGTCACTACGGGTCCATGGCCGCAACCGCGGGTCGAAGCGCCGCGACGCTACCCGCGCGCAACTCGGCCGGCTCAACGCCCGTATCCGGCACCGGAGGGCTGACTTCGCCGCGCAGACCGCCGTGCGCCTGGTCCGCGAGCACGGCATGGTCGTCGTCGAGGGTCTGCGGATCAAGAACATGACTGCCAGCGCGAAGGGCACGCTTGAGCAGCCCGGCCGTAACGTGCGTCAGAAGGCTGCCCTGAATCGGGCCATCCTGTCCAAGGGCTGGGGTGGGTTCCTGCGCAAGCTGGAGCATGCCGCCCGCTACCACGGAGCCAAGATCGAGAAGGTCAACCCCGCGTACACGTCGCAAACCTGCCACGCCTGCAAGCACATCGCCCCGGAATCCCGCGAGAGCCAAGCGGTCTTCCGGTGCGTGGCCTGCGGGCATGAGGACCACGCTGACGTGAACGCGGCCAAGAACATCCTCGCCGCCGGGCTGGCGGTAACCGGGCGTGGAGACCTCGCCGTAGGGCGGTCCGTGAAGCGCCAACCACCCGCAAGGCTCGCGGCGTGAATACGCCCCAGCCACGGGAATCCCCCGCCCTTCAGGCGTGGAAAGGAAGTCAACCCCGTGCTGGCTGTCAAGGGCCAGGCGTGGAAGGCCGCCAAACTGCTGGCTGACATCGGCCGACCCGACGACGACGTCGTGCAGGCGCTGCACGCGGCGCTGACCCGCTCCTCGGGGCCGGACCAGTCGTGGGTGGCTCGTGCGCTGTCGCGGCTGGGCCGGCTGGACCTTGTGCTCGCCCAGATCGATCGTCTTCCGCGGGAGGTCGTGGTCGGTGCGGTCGCCGCTCCGTACACCAGCTTCCGCAACCAGGCGGTCACCGCACCGCGGCTGGACTACCGGCCGCTGCAGGACGTCATCGAGCGCCGGCCGGCGTACGCGACGGCGCTGGCCCAGGAACTCCAGCCCGGGCGGGGGTACTGCGACGTCACCGTCGACGAGGTAGACGATGCGATCCGGGGGCTGGCCTCGCCGCACGTCGTCATCCGCCGGCATGCGGTCTGCGTTCTCGGCGAGCGACGTCTCGGTGCCGCCGTCGCCCGACGAGCCCTGCCGGTACTCGCGCAGATCGTCAGCCAGGATCCGGACGTCACCGTGCGGCGGCTGGCAATCTTGTCCCTGCTGTGGTGGCGCAAGGACTCCCAGCGGTATGGGAACGTGGTGCGCGAGGCGCTCAACGACCCCGCCGCAGACGTCCGTGAGGTCGCCGCCCATTGGCTGCGGGAACAGAACGATGGGCCGGCGTGACCGCGTTCGTGCGGTAGGTGGGATGGCCCGGACGTCCGTTTCGAGCGCGGTGCCTGCTTGGATATCGCGACCACCGCGTCGGGCTCTCCATTGGTTTCGCCCGGTCGCGCTGGCACCGCGACCGCCCTCGTCGGGGGACGTCGACAGTGGACGCTGCCGGGTACGATGCCCCTCGTGCCGCAGAGGTGGCCCACAGTTCGACGATCCCCTCGATAGGAGCCTGGCATGGCTGGCCCGAATGCCGAACTCGCCGCGGAGATCCAGTCCGATGTGCCGCACGCGGCGCGGATCTGGAACTACTGGATGGGCGGCAAGGACAACTTTCAGGCCGACCGGGCGGCCGGTGACGCGGTCGCCGAGGTCTACCCGGAGATTGTCGTCATGGCGCAGCAGTCCCGCCGGTTCCTGGTGCGGGCCGTGCGTTTCCTGGCAGCCGAGGCCGGCATCCGGCAGTTCCTGGACATCGGCACCGGCCTGCCCACCATGCAGAACACTCACGCGGTCGCCCAGGAGGTCGCGCCCGAGTCGCGGATCGTCTACGTGGACAACGATCCGATGGTCCTCGTGCACGCCCGGGCCCTGCTGACCAGCACGACCGCTGAAGGCGTCACCACGTACGTGCCCGCCGACTACCACGACCCGGAGAAGATTCTCGCGGAGGCGGCGCAAACGCTGGACTTCGACCAGCCCATCGCCGTGATGTTCATGGGCGTGATGGGCTACGAACCCGACCTGGACATCGTGCGCTCGATCGTCCAGCGGACGATGAACGCAACCACGTCCGGCAGCCACCTGGTGCTGTGGGACGGCACTGACACCAGCCCAGCCGTGGTCGACGGCGCCGAGCGGCTGACCGAGAACGGCGGCGTCCCGTACATCCTGCGCAGCCCGAAGGACCTCGCCACCTGCTTTGCGGGGCTCACGATGGTGGAGCCCGGCCTGGTTCCCATTCCGCTGTGGCGTCCGGACGACGCCAACGCCAAGGGCATCGACGCGTACGGTGCAGTAGCCCGCAAGCCCTGATCATTGCGGCACGGCTGGCTCTTCCCCTCCCAAATGGTCGCCTGCCGGATGCCGAACGGGCAGCCGCTCGGCCTCGGCGGGAGGGGCGACCCCAAGCTCGGCGCCTTCGGCCCAGGGCTTCCCAGCGGTGGCTTTGCAGCTGGCGCCTTGGTCCGCCAGAGCACCATCGGCAGCGGTAGGGTGTCCGGCACTTGCGCGTGGTGGGAGGCCTGGTGCGCTGGTGGAAGATCGTCTTGCCGCTGGTCTTGGTAGCAGCGCTCGTGGTTGCAGCCGGAGTAGGCGTCTACCGGTGGGTGCGGCCCGGTGAGTGGATCAGCGTGGCGTCCGGTCCCTATCCTTCACTGGACGCCGCGTCTCCCGGTGTCGTGGCCGAACTGTCGGCCGCTCCCTTGATCGTCGATGGGCGGCTGCGGGTCTTCGCCAGCGAGCACGACGTCTGGGCCGAGCCGCTGACGGCACCGGCCGGGACGAAGCCACTCTGGTCGTTTCACCGGTTCCCGGCGACGGTCACCGGAGTGGTGGTGGCATCGGCGTATGGCCAGCAGCCGCCGGTCATCGCGGTCAAGTGGTCCACGGGAAGCCTGATCGGCATTGACGCCCGGACGGGTCGGGTTGCCTGGCGCCGCATGGTCGAGAAGCATCTGGGTGGGGACCACTGGATTGGCGGACCTACCGGCGTTGCCACGCTCTACGGGGACTCTCTTCTCGGGCTGTTCACCGCTGAGAATGCGCAGGCGGAGCCGGTTATTGTCAGCGCGGGTGAGCGAAGTGTCGAGGCATTCCATCCGGCGACCGGGCAATCACTGTGGCGCGTCGAGCTGCCCGGTTGCACGGGAGTGCAGTGGACTGGCAAGAGGGTCTTCGCCGTGGTGGTGGCCTGCGATCAGCCCAAGAGCATCCATCTCTACGACGCCGGGACGGGGCGGGTGGTCGGCACCTGGCGTCCGGACGCGGATACGACGGCGTCCCAGGATTCGTGGATCGTGATCTG
Organism: Micromonospora sp. NPDC007271; assembly: GCF_040634005.1. Classification (NCBI taxonomy): domain Bacteria; kingdom Bacillati; phylum Actinomycetota; class Actinomycetes; order Micromonosporales; family Micromonosporaceae; genus Micromonospora; species Micromonospora sp. NPDC007271. The sequence goes on along the minus strand of NZ_JBEYER010000057.1, from coordinate 9,470 downwards.
GCGTGTGGGCTGCCGGGTGGCTCTGTCCGAATGCGCTGGCTTCGTCATCAGCGACGACGGCGGTTCCTGGCTGCTCGACGGGGACGGACAAGTCGTTGCCGTATCCGATGTCGGCTGGCCATCGGTCCTGGTCGAACAGGCCGTCGTACGAGTTGACGACGGTAGGCGCGCGATTCGTGCCGTATCCGTCCACGATGGCAGGCAACTTTGGCAGTGGCCTTCGGCGGAGGAGATCGTCGACCTCGCCGCAGACGAGCACGGTGTGTACGCGATCACGCGTACTGATCAGCTTCTCCGGCTGGATCCGCGGTCCGGAAATCTGATCTCCAGCGTTGTACTGCCCCCGGCGCACACGATTCGTTCCATGTCTACGCAAGCGGCGGATACGTTGTCGTCGACCGGTCGAACTTCGACTTCACCGACCGTAACGCAGCTTGGTCCCTTCCGCGGGACGCCCGCCCGGTGCTCCTCGTCGCCACGGGCCGCTAAACCCGTCGGAGGGCGACCGCGCGGGTCGCTGTGCGATTGCGGGGGCATGGCAGTCAGGCGCCGGGGCCCGCTTGCAGGGCCCGCGCCGACTGGCGCGGGCCCTGCAATGGTCGTCCCTCAGCGCTGGGCTGGGTGCGAAGAGCTGCCCGAGTTGGAGGACTGGTGCTGCTACCGGTTGCACTCGAGCTGGCTGAGGTTGACGGCGTTGGCCATCGCCTGGTAGCCGGCGTCGCTGGGGTGCAGGTGGTCGCCGACGTCGTAGGCCGGTAGGAACCGCTTGGGGTTCGCGGGGTCGCGGGTGACCTGGTCGAAGTCGATGACCCCGTCGAACTCGCCGCTGGTCCGGATCCAGGTGTTGACCTGCTCGCGGATGACCTCCTTGGCGGGGCTGTAGTAGCCGGCGCCCTCGAACGGGGTCAGCGTGGCACCGAGGATGCAGGTGTGGTTGGTGTGGGCGCGGGCGATCAGGATCCGGTAGGCCGAGATCAGCTGGTCGGCTGATGTCGCGACACCGCCGCCGATGTCGTTGATGCCCTCCATGAGGATGATGGTGCGCACGTCGGGCTGGGACAGCACGTCTCGGTCGAATCTGGCCTGGACGTTCACTCCGGCGCCGTCGGTGAGAACCCTGTTGCCGGAGATGCCTTCGTTCATTATGCCGAACTGGTGCGCCGGGGGCTGTTCCGCGATGCGGCGGGCGAGGTAGTCCGGCCACCGGTGGTTGGCGTCGCGGGTGGACCCGTAGCCGTCGGTGATGGAGTCGCCGAGCGTGGCCACGGTGTCGACCTGCTGCCGGGTGTCGACGACCAGCGCATCGACCCAGTACCAGCGCGTCGCTTGCTGGGTGAAGGCCGTGCCGTCGGTGTCCGCGGCGTGATCACCGGCCCCGGAGATGAAGTTGGTCTGCATGGCCAGGTTGTGCCCTGTCAGGCTGCCGCTGGCGCCCTTGACGTGGATGCTGACCGTGAGATTGGTGTCGGCCGGCACGTCGCCTGGCAGCGGGTCGCTGAGGACCTCGGCGCCGTTCGGAACAGTCACCGTCTTGCTGCCGGCGAAGGTGACTTGCCGGTTGGTGCCCGGTACGACCCCGGCGCCCTCGCTTTGCACGCCAACGTAGACGGAGTCGAAGGTCACGATGCGGTCACCGAACGCGTTCGACAATGAGATGCGCAGGTTGCTGCCACCGATGCTGGTATGGATGATGTTGCGGACTGTCTGGTCGGTGAACGACCCGCCGACACGGTCCGCGCTGGCGCCCCAGGTCACGACCTGGTCGGTGGTGACCGAAGTTGCCTGTGTGGAGGCGTCGGAGTTCGGCTCGGCGGCGACTGGTCCGACGAGGGCGGCGACCGTTGCCAGGCCGCTGGCGATGGCAAGCCCGGTGGTGACTATGGGCATGCGTGGCTGCTTCATCAGGAATGACTCCCTCAGTGTTGTTCTACGTGACGGCATTTGGCCGGGCAGAAAGGGTCCCCGAGGCGACCGGTCGAGCTGGGACCGTGCGTTCGGCAGTCAGGCGCCGGGATCGCCGGTCGTTAGTCTGTTGCCAACGCATGGGCCACGCTAAGTGCTCGAGTGATAACGCACAGCCATCTGGTCTTGCAATTGAGGTGAACGGCTCCTACTGGACGATGAGCGGTTCTCGCGTGCCGACAAGTGGCCGCAGCCGGATCCTCGTCGGTGGGCGCGGCGACTTGATCGACGCCGTTGCCGCGCGGCTGACCGCAGTCGTCGACTTCATGCGCGCTCAGGCCGCTGCCGGCAACGAGGCGTTCGCCGGTCACCTCGCCGCAGGGCACCATCTCCAGTACCTGAAGGATACGGAGTACGTCCGCGAGCAGCGGATGGTGTTCGAGCGGTACCTCCGCGGCTGACCGGACAAGAAGTGGCGGGCGCGACCTTCCCGGCTACCAGGTGGCCTTGAGTTCTCCGGTCTCACCGGCCCGACAATGGGTGCCGTCATCCATAGCCGGCGGATCACCCCTGTGGGGGGTGAAACGAAGTCCTTGGAGCGGATCAGGACGAAGGACAGCACCCCGGCGACGATGGTGACGATCGCCGCGAGTAACAGGATCTCGTTCAGGGCGCTGGCAAAACTGCCGCGCGCGATTTCGACGAGCAGGCCGCGCTGCTGTGGCGGGACGGTGGCGAACAGTCGGCTCACGCTGCCGTTGCGCAGGGCCGCCGCGATGTCGGCGCTGTGCCCGGCCAACGGCGTTCCAGCGGTCTGGGTCTGCACCACGGTGGTCAGCCGGTTGGCGAACAGGGTGCCCAACAGTCCGACGCCGGTGGCAAGCCCGACCTGCCGGAACGTCAGGTTGATGCCCGAGGCCATCCCGGATCGCCGCGGCTCCACGACCCCGACCGCGGTGGAGGCCAGCGGTGGGTTGACGAACCCGACGCCCACGCCGGCCAAGATCAGCCCCGGGATCAGGTGTGTCCACGACGAGGCTGCGGTCAGGCCGCGCATGAGCAGCAGCCCGACGCCGACCAGCACCAGCCCTGGGCCGACGATGGTGCGGATCGGCACCTTCTTGCTCAGCCACCCCGCCACCGCGCTGGCGACCAGGACGCCGCCGGAGAGGACGAGCAGCCGCACGCCGGTCTGCAGCGCACTGTAACCGAGCACGTTCTGCAGGTAGAGGACCACGTAGAGCAGCATGGCGAAGATGCTGAAGGAAAGGCCGAACGCGGCGATGTCGCCACCGACGAAGGTGGGCACCCGGAACAGCCGTAGCTCGAACATCGGGTGCGTACTGCGGATCTCGACCAGCAGGAAGGCGATGAGCAGCACAGCGGCCGCGGCGAAGCATGCGATGACAACCCTCGCCGTGAAACTACTGCGTCCCGCTTCGATCAGGGCGTAGATCAAGGCGGCCAGTGCCCCGGAGAAGATCACAAAGCCCGGCCAGTCCGGCCGCTTGGCCTGCTCGTCGCGCGACTCGACAACCCTCAGCATGGTCAGGACCAGCGCGACGACACCCACGGGCACGTTGACGAAGAAGATCCACCGCCACGACAGGCCCGACACCAGCGCGCCGCCGATGATGGGACCGACGGCCGCGGCGAGCCCGGCCAGGGCGCCCCAGACGCCGAAGGCCACGCCGCGCTCGGCACCACGGAACGCGTTGGCCAGCAGGGCCAGTGAGACGGAGAACATGATGGCCCCACCGATGCCCTGCAGGCCACGGGACAGTTCGAGCATGAGCGGGGACTGCGCGATGCCGCAGAGCGCGGACGCGGCGGTGAAGACGACCAGGCCGACCAGGTAGATGCGGCGGCGGCCGTAAAGGTCCGCCAGCGACCCCGCGGTCAGCAGGAGAGCGGCCAGGGTGAGCGCGTACGCGTCGACGACCCACTGTACGTCGGAGAAGGACGCTCGCAGCGACGCCTGGATGTCGGGCAGCGCCACGTTCACGATCGTCAGGTCGATCAACAGCATGAACGTGCCCACGCAGACCGCCGTGAGGGTCCACCATTTCGGGTCGGCTCCTGCATGTGGCGACCCGGCGCCGGTCCGGCTTGGCTCGGTCATAGCCAGGAGAGTACCGATACGTGTAGCGTTATATGCATCTTGATGAGCATTTAACCGATTCGGGTGTTACGCCCAGTCCTGCTGGCACGCTGTCCGCAAGCAGCACTGGTCCGTGGCCCGCGTCGCGGGCCTCAAACGACGCTCGATGGCGATGAAGAGCGGCAATCATTCGGCCCTGTCCTTGCTGCAGTGGAAAGTGTATTCCTCCCAGTGCAGGGTCAGGGTTCCATCGTTGTAGGACACGGAACTGTCACGCCGTTCGCCGTCGCCGCTTCTCGTGAAGGGGAAGGCTTCCTTGGCGACCAGGGCCCTGTTGCTACTCAGATCCTTCGGTAGCTCTTCGATGGTGAAGTTCGCTCCCGACGAGTGAACCTCCAGCCTGCCGTTTGTCAACCGCCAGGTTCCGCCCTCCCGCATGCCAACAGGGAACTCGCGTCCCCCCGGGCTGGTCTGGTTGTCGCCGAGTTCTACCAGGGCCCAGCTGTCGCTGCCGACGAAGACTTTGGCCCTGATGGGCCTGTCGCTGTCCGTGCCTCCGGATCTGTTGCACGTCCACGTACCGACAGCGATCTCGCTAATGGACTGTTGAGTCAAGTGCCGTGCGGCTACTGTGCCGCCGATGCCGGCCGCGATGCCCGACCCGACCAGCGCGAGCGCCAGAGCGATACGTAAGGCCCGAGGCTTACGACCGCCCGTGCTCACCGACGTCTTCGTCCCTTGGCTTTCGACATCGTGCGCCATGGGTCTCTCCTGTCTCATTCGATCATGAACGAGGAAGGTGACTGCGTCAGGGGCAGTGCACCGTCGGTTTGAGTTTCGGCGGGATCTGCTGGCACATCTCGGTCGGCTCACCGAGCTGCTGCCAGTAGGTGTCGACGCCCCAGCTCCATCTACCGTTGCCGTACCGCAGGATCACATAGCTTTCGCGTCCGACGCCTGTGCTGCCGTATGCGATGGTCGTCCACGCGCCCGCCCAGCCGCCCTGGCAGGTGACGCCCGCCCGGTCGGCGGTGACCGTCACCTTCGAGCCCTCGAAGATGCCACTGCCGAGCCGGCTCGCGGTCCGGTTGAAGTCGGCCTTGGACAGGCACGGCTCCTTCGGTCTAGTGAGCTTTTTCCCGCTCGGTGCGGCTTGGGGATCACCGGCCCGTGGCGGCACGAGGATCGCCTCAACCTTGGTGGCAACCTTCACGCCCCGGCCGTCCGTCTCGGTGTAGAGGGTGCCGTCCGCAGTCACGACGGCCTTCGTGGAGCGGGTGAGCTGGCGGACGGCGAGGAGCGGGCCGGCGTCCACGCTCACCCAGCGCTGGCCGTCGAGCCGCCACAGGCTCTTCGGTATTACCGTCTCCATGTCCTGCGTCCACGGCAGGAAGCTCTGCGACCCGATCGTGGCGTAGAGCTTGCCGTCGTAGCCCCACCACAGGTCGTGGACCGCGACCACCTCACCGGCCGGGCCGTACCCGGCGTGGTAGATCCCGGCGGCGAGTTGCTGGGAGTCCACGACCGTCCGCGTGGCCTTGTCTGGATCGACGACCGCCACGTCGATGTCGGCTGACGCGGCCTCGTACTGGTAGCCACGCGCGTATGCCAGTTTGGTGCCCCCGGGGGTGACCGCCGTGGCACCCACGAAGCCGTTGTCGTCGAGCGCCTCAGCGGAGCCGTCCGCGTCGACGAGGAAGGTTTCCGTGGTGTCGGTCGCCTCGTGGTACTGGCGGCTGACCAGGAACCGGCCATGGACGCCGGCGTGGATGCGCACCGTCGACGCGGTGATGCCCTGCCGCTGGTGCTCGGTGAACTCGGCCGTCTTCGGCAGGCGCAGCGCGACCGGCGCTGACCCGGGACCGCCGGCAGCGTTGGCCTGCACGAGCTTTCCGGCGCGGTCCAGCCAGGCGACGCGGTCCTGCCCGGCAGGCGCTACCGAAGTGCAGCCGCCGCAGGGCAGGTCAGCGCGGTGACCATCGGCAACGGAGATCGTGACGACACGCGCGTTCGGCCGCCCGGCCCTCTCCACCGCCGCGAGGTAACGGCCATCGTCGGTGAACTGGGCGTCGACGAAAGTGCCGCGTACGCGGTGCGCGACCCGGTCCATTCGCACAATGCCGAGCTCGCCGACGGCGCGGTACGCGTACAGCGGGCCCTGTGCGGCCAGTTCGTCGGCGACAATGCCGAGTGCCTCGTTGGTGAGCTGAATGATGCGCGCCTCGTTGACGTGGAAGCAGTCGGCGAACAGCCCGAGGAACATGTGCGACGGCGCGTCGATCTTCGCAAGCCGGCCGGTGTCGACGAGGCGGTCGTTCACCCAGTTGCGCAGTAGCGACATCGTGAGCCGACACTCGCCGATCCGCTCGGGAAAGTCGCCCGCCGTTGCCGAGTCGGTGCCGACGACCACGTCGCCCAGATCGAGCTCGCCGGGGGACCGTAGCGCGAAGAGCCCGCCGGCGGCATCCTCCAGCACCGTCCGCGATGTCAGCGTGTGCACTCGCATGCCGGCCGGCCAGCCGCTCAGGGCGGCCAGCTCGGGGCTGCCGGGAACGAAGGCGCGGACCGTGGCCAGCTGGTCGGCCAGCTTTGTCAACTCCCGGCAACCCGGCAGATCCACGCCCTCGCACTGCACCAGCAACAGATGGATCACCTCGAGCAGCGCGGCGACCCGCTTGTCCCGCAGAGCCCCGATGTCCGTCGCCGTGTCGAGCAGGCTGGTGCCCAGCTCGGCGAGCCAGGACCCTTCGTAGGGCGTGCCGAGCGTCACGACGAGCCCGATCCGGCCCCGCCGCTGGGCGCCGTCCGGTGCCGCGTCGCTGACCGCCCAACGGGTGACCAGGCCGCCCATCGAGTGGGCAATCACGATGGTCTTGTGGCCCTGGAACGCCTCCTGCCCGGCCAGGCAGTTCTCCGCCTCCACGAACAGTTCACCCCCTGCGCCGGGAAGCGCGAACCAGCGGTGAGCCACGTCGTGGTAGTCCAGGGTGTAGACGGCGGCGCCGGCGAGCCCCTGCAGGTTGCCGAGCAGACTGTGGTTGACCGACGGCTTGTTCGGCAGGGTGGAGTAGGTGATCGGCTGCGACCACGTCTCCGGGCTGCCGTTCCAGCCGTGGACGAGCAGCACCGGGGTGAACCGGCCGTCGGCGTGCGGACGCAGCCCCGGTATCGACCCGTCTCTGCCCCGCTCCGGATCCGCCAGGCGCGCCGTGCCGCACTCTCTCGGCGGGGCCGCGTCCGCTGCCGCATGTGCCGCCGGCGGCGCGGCCAACGCGGCGACGAGCAGGAGCGCCGCGGATGCCGCGGCCGGGCGGCTCACGGCTGCTCCAACCGGAACGTCCCGGACACCCGCCAGGTGCCGTCCTCATGGACGACCACCAGCGTGTACCGGCGAGGAGCCTGATCCCCGCCGGCCACGGTGACCTCCACAGATGCAACCGCCCCGGTCCGCCGCCACGTCGCGCGGTCGACCGTGACCGTGCTACCCGTTGGCAGCGTTGCGGACAGATCCGCGAACCGTTCCCGGGTCGCGGCGGACCAGACGCTCGTATCGCCGCGCGCCACCGCCGCAGGCAGACGTTCGGCGAGCTCGGCGACGGCGGCGATGCGCGCCTGCTCACCGGGGTCGGCCGGCTTGCGGACCACCACTGCGTTCGTCGGGGCCGGCGGTGCCGCGGTGGCCGGCCACAGCAGCCACACCCCGACGCCCAGGGCTGCCGCGAGGACGGCACCGATGATCGCGACGAGCACGTGACGGCGCAGCTGCGGCATACCGGCACCTCCTCGAGGGTGGGTCTCGAAGGTAGTCGGATGCTCACGCTCCGGGTACAGCCGTTCAGTTGGGTGCCAGGAGAACTTTGGCCACGTCGACTGACCGGGACGGGTCCCGGACGCGACAAAGGTGTCGTGCGATCGCGGACCGTCGGGCAGCGCCAGCACTCCGCCGCCTGCTGCCCTGGTCACCCAGCACTTCCACAAGATCAGCCGCAAACCCGAGCTGCCCCCGATCCGGCACCACGACCTACGCCGCGAGCCTCCTCGACGCCGGCGTCGACATCAAGGTCGCCTCCGAACAACTCGGCCACTCCATCGCGAACGCGGACATCGACGTCGCGAACTGGCCGAAACGCCCGCTGCTGCCAAGAACCTCAAGGCCGGCGCCGGTCTGGCTACTCCGGCCTGATGCGCCACCGCCACGGGCCCACATCGCCGAACCGCCCGGTGTGCCGTAGCAGAACACCCGTGGGATGCCGCCGCTCCGTCTGAGCGTCCGGAGCCAGCCGAGCCAGAACCGCCGCACTCAGCTCCGCGGGCGGCCACCACTTCGCTTTCAGGCCCTGGGTGATGTCGTAGGTGTGGATCAAAATCTCGGCGACGCCAAGCGCTGCAAAGCCGCTGACGTCGCACGGCCCGAAGTGCCACGCTCGGGTATCCGGCCCTGCGGCTCGCAGCGCCGCGGCGAGGAGTCCGCCGCATGCTTCTACGACCATCAGCACCGCCGGCACTGCGGCGTCGTCGCGGATCACCAAATCCAGTGGCAGGTATGCGTCCTGTGCCCGGCCGGCCAGTTGAGCCGCGTAGGCGAGCAGGTCATGGCCGATGTGGGCGAGTGTCTCCCGGCAGCTCCAGTCGAGGGTGCCCGCGACGGCGGACCAGTCGTGGGCCACCAGCGGCCTGAGAGCCTCGCTCATCAGCCGTACGGCCCGCTCCAGATCATCAGCATCCACGCCCCGGATTGTGGCAGCCGGGCAGGCGCGCAGACATCGAGCGGTACGTGCGCTGGCTGCAGGACGTACGCCGGCTTCCAGCCCTCGGCCGCCTCCCGCCGCCGGTCCGTGGTGGTCGACCGCTACCGCGCCCGCAAGAACCTCGACCGGCATCCCAACTATTTCCTCGCCGCGGACCTGGCCTCCAGACCGTGACGATGACGACGAGCGACTCTGTTGATGAGCGTGTGCAGCAGGTCGAGGAATCTCGATAGGCTCGGCGCGTGGCAGACGAGATCACACCGCAGCTGTTTCCGAACCGTATTGCGGATGCGGTCGGGCCTGGCCCGGGCGGGCCTGCCCGCGATCATTGCCGGTGCGTCGGCTATTCGGCGGCGACCCGGCCTGCGACCGTCTCCTTCCACGGGGACCGGCAGGACACCGAGGCGGCGGGCTGGCAGCATCTGCTTGCGCTGATCGACGAGGCGGCCGCGGATGGGCGGACGGTATTCAAGCCATTCGTGGAGCTGAGCGCTCCCGAGCGGCGGCAGATTGTCACGCTACCGCCGACGATCGCGCAGCTGACCGCCGTCAAGCATCTGGTGCTCTACGGTACAAATCTGGTTCGCATCCCGCCCGAGATCGGGGCCATGACGAACCTCGAGGTCTTCGAGCCCTACACGTCCCAGACTGCACTGGTACCCGTTTGACATCCTCCCCGCCCTAAAGGACGGGGATTCCCTTGGTCGCCCTCGGGTTTT
>NZ_JBEYER010000056.1:0-47324 GCF_040634005.1 Micromonospora sp. NPDC007271 | reverse complement strand
GAGGCCCCGGTGCTGACCGAGTACGCCGAGCTGCCGCTGGGGGTCACCGCCGCCGGCGGGCGCGGCTCAGCGGGCCCACTCCGGCGGAGCCGGTCGGGCCGATTCAGCCGTCCAGGTCGGCCGGGGAGTTCGGCCGGTCGACGTCCACGAACTCGATCTCCTCGACGTCCGGTGTCCGGCTTCCGGCGGCCCGGGCGGCGGTGCCGGCGGCCCAGCCGATTGCGGCGCCGACCAGCGCGGCGCTGACCAGCAGTGCCCAGGGCAGCGCCGGCCGGCGGCCGGCGAGCGCGTCGAAGGCGAGGACGGCCCGGCGGCGGGCCTCGTCCGCGGCGGAGCCGATCAGGTCACCGGCGTCCTCGGCCAGCCCCGACCCGTTGCGGCGGGCAGAGCGGGCGGCGCCGCGGACGCCGTCCCCGGCGGAGCCGACGGCGGAGGCCAGGTGCTGCCACGCCTGGTCCGTGATCCGCTCCGGCTTGCTGCGATGGTCCAGCAGAGTGGTTCCGAACATGGTGTTACCTCCTCGGGGGCGAAGTCCGGCGGCCACTTCGGACTCCGGCGGTCATCCGGCGGGGTGACGGTGCGCTCACCTGGGCAGTGCCCCGGCCGGGGTCGCGGCAAACCAGGCCAGGCCAGGCCAGGTGCCGCCGGTGGGGCGGGACAGGACCAACCGCTCGAACGCGCCGGCACCGGATGCGTGCCGGACCGGTGGCGGGCGGCTACCCTGGGTCGGCGGATCGACCGACCCCGGCCGGTCGTTGGAGAATGAGAAGTGTCGTCCGGGAAGAACAGGAGCTGGAGGATCCGGACTGGGATGCCCAGGTGTGCCCAGTTCGCGAATTGCCCATCCCGAGGGGTGGCGACCGAGGCCATCGGAGGAATACTCTCGGTCGCGGCCCGCGTACTGATGAGGCGCCCGTACGGGCGAGTGGAGGTGCTCGCGTGAGCCTGTCGATCGTGCAGTCGGTGTTGCCGGGTGGTGTCATCCAGATCGCGCCGCGGGGCGAGATCGACGTCGACACCGCGTACGAGGTGCGGGAAGCGGTCGCTGAGGTGCTCGCGAAGGGCCGCCCGTCCCGGATCGAGCTGAACATGCGGTTGGTCACCTTCATCGACTCCGTCGGCATCAGCGCCCTGGTCGCCGGCTTCCAGACCGCCGAGGTCAGCGGCGTGAAGCTGGTGGTCACCGAGCCGAGCCGGTTCGTGCACCGCCAGCTCTGGGTCACCGGCCTGCTGGGCCTCTTCGGCGCCCCCGAGCCGTACTTCGCCGACAGCACCCCCCAGGTGCTGCCCGGCGCCTGAGCGCGGGTGCAGCCCAGCTGAGTGGTGGCGGCCGGTCAGGCCCCGGCAGCGCACCGACCACGGTCACGTCGAGTGAATGCGGGCCAGCCCGCACCCACCACTCACCCTTGCCTTTGCTCTGCAGCCACCCACGCAACGGTCACGCACGGTTCTTGGCTGCGGATATGGCTGCAAAGCAAAGGGGGGCGAGGAAGGTTTTCCGGTGGCCCCTGCTTCCCGAGTTTCCGCTGGTCATCTGGCTGAGGCGGTAGCAGCCTCGCGCAGAGGTGTCCACGGCGCCGTCACGCTCGGTGACGGCATACCTTTGACGGCGACTATCACCCACAGTTACCGGCGGCACGCGAGGCGGGCACCAGCCCGCAGCTTCCGTACGCTCTCGGCGACCGTTGCCAGCGGGCCTCGGTTACGGGACGATCGTCCGGATCGCCGACGGCAAGGGAGTACGGCGTTGCTCAGCAGCGACACTTTCAGCTACACCGTGCAGGCCCGCTGCACCCGGACGGACGCGGTCGCCCTGCTCAGCGACCTGACCCGCCAGGGCGAGCTGCATCCGCTGATCGTCCGGGTCCGCCAGCTGCCGCCCCGGCCCGGTGCGCTGGCCAGCTACGCGATCACGGACCGGCTGGAATTCGGGCCGCTGCACTTCCCGGTCACCTACCAGGCGGACGTGCTGATCGCCACGGAGGACGAGGTGGTGACGGTGGCCCGCCAGCAACCGGCCACCACGGTCCGCAACCACACCCGCCTGCGGGACGAGCCGGACGGCGTGGTGCGGGTCGACGTCGAGATCACCCTCTCCGCCCCGGCGCCGCTGTTCGGGTACGCCTTCCGGCAGGCTCGGGCGGCCCACCTCGGCCTGGCCAGCCGGCTCGGGGCGGCCCTGGAGAGGCAGGCGGGCTGAGCCTGGCGGGGACCAGCCGCCCCCACGGCTTGTAGGTGGACAGCACGGTCGTGACGATCAACAGGGTGCTGGAGACCGCCGGCGGGACGACCAGGTCCAGTCGGTCCCGGGCGGCGAGGTCAGGCCCGAGTTCGCCGAGCCGACGCACGGTCGGGGTGAGCAGCAGCAGCACCAGGCCGAGCATCGCCGTGGTGATCACGAACTTCACCAGCACCCACCGCCAGCGCAGCAGACCCCACGGGGTGAGCAGCGCGCTGGCCAGCCCGATCAGCCAGACCAGCACGCTCAGCGGGGCGAAGAGGTACGTGACCAGCAGCCCCGCCGCCGGGTAGACCACCTCGGGGTCGGCCCCGCGCAGCCCGGCCACGCCGAGGGCGAGCAGCCCCAGGTCGGCGCCGAGCCAGCCCAGCGAGGTGACCAGGTGCAGGGTGAGCAGGGCCTTGCGTCCGGTGGGAGAGAGTTGCTTCATACCGGAGATGCTCGGCCCTCGCCGGCCCGGCGTCGTGGGGCGCGCGGCGACACCCGGCGTACGTCGGTGGACGTAGGCGACCGCAGGTGGCCCGCCCGACGGCGGGCCACCCGCGGGCCCTCAGTACACCGACAGGTGCACGTGGTTGGTGTGATCGCTGGACGGGTCGCCGTTGCCGCCGCTGTACGCCTTCCAACCGCTGCTGGGCAGCCAGATCTGCTTGAACCAGATCACATAGAGCACGGCGAGCGGGTCGGCGTTGCGGATGAAGTAGGCGGCCAGGTTGTTGCCGTACGTCCGGTCGCCGCCGGTGGCCACCCCGCCGAAGCCGTCCTTCTGGGCGGCGAAGTCGCAGGCCCGCCCCTTGGGGTGCTCACCGGAGCCGCTGGGCCGGTAGCAGGAGACGTAGCGGGTGAATCCGGCGGCCTTGGCCTCCTGGAGCGCGTGCAGCATGCGCGGGGTGATGCAGCCGTTCGCCGGGGTCGGGTCGTTGACGCTGCACGACTCCGCGGGCCACGAGCCGTTGGCGTTGCGCGGCGCCGGCTTGGCGTTGGCGCTGGAGGTGCCCTGCACGCTGCCGCCGCTGGCGGCGGCGGTGGCGGCCCGCTTGTTGGCCACCTCCAGCGCGTGTTCCGCCTGCTCCTTGCGCTTGGCCATCACGGCGACCTGCTTGCGCTGATTTCGGATCTCGGCGCTGAGCTCGGCCTGCGTGCGGGTCGCCTGGTCCCGGGTGTCGATCAGGTCGCGCAGCGCGCGGTCCTCCTGCGCGGCGACCTGTTGCAGCGTGGCGGCCCGGTCCATCAAGCCCTGCGGGCTGCCGCTGCCGAGCAGCGCCGCGGCCGTGCCGAGCCGCCCGGTCCGGTACGCGACCCCGGCGATCTCGCCGACCTTGGCGTCGCGTACGCCCAGCTCGGCGTTGATCGTCTTGAGCTGGGCGGCGAGCTGCTGCTGCCGCTGCACCGACCGGTTCAGCGCGGCCCGTGCGTCCAGCCAGCCCTTGCTGGCCGCATCGAGCTGGGCGCGCAGTGCCGGGGTGCCGCCCTCGTCGTCGCCGGGCGCCGCGGCGAGCAGGCCGGCCGCCCCGGCGGGGGAGACCGGCGTGGTCGCGACGCCGAGGGCGAGCGCCGCGACGAGCAGGGCCGCCAACCGGGCGGCCGTCCGTCGTACAGGTGCCACAGATGGCATTCACGTGTCCTTCCGTCAACCGCCGACCGGGTTAGCTGACGGGTTCGGGACGGAAGATCCCTACCGCTGACGCGGATGCACCCCAGGTACGTGGTTCCCCGGCTCGCCGTACCGCGGCGATTAGGCGACGGCCGCCGCGGGCGCCGGTGGTGCGCCGCCCGGCGGAGGCCGCGACCGAGCCTACCGGCGCTGCTCCGACCCGTCGCCGTCAACCGCGGCGAAAAATCGGACAGAAGCCGTCACTAGTCACAATAGCCACTTGGATTTAAGTTTGCCCTAATTACCACTCGACTGATCCGCACGCGCCGGCCGACGCTCCGGGTTCGATCTGCAACGTGGCGTGATCGATGCGGAAGTCCTCGTGCAGGGCGGCCCGCGCCGCGGCCAGCACCTCGCCCACCTCCGCGCCGGGGCTCATGGTCAGGTGCGCCGAGGCCACCTCCATGCCGGAGGTGAGCGTCCAGACGTGCAGGTCGTGCACCTCGGCGACGCCGGGCACCGCGGCCAGCCGGTCGCGCACCGCGGTCACCTGGAGGTGCTCCGGGGCGGCCTGGACCAGGATGCGGACCGCGGCCCGCCCGAGCCGCCAGGTGCGCGGCAGGATGAACAGCCCGATCGCCACGGCGACCAGCGGGTCGGCCCACCACCAGTCGGTGAACGTGATGACCAGGGCGGCGGCGATCACCCCGAGCGAGCCGAGCAGGTCGCCCAGCACCTCCAGGTACGCGCCGCGCAGGTTGATGCTCTCCTGTGCGCCGGCGCGCAGCAGCGCGAACGCGACCACGTTGGCGAGCAGGCCGAGCACCGCCACGGCCAGCATCGGCCCGGCCAGCACCTCCGGCGGCTCGCCGAACCGGCGTACCGCCTCGACGAGCACGTAGGCGGCGACCGCGCCGAGCAGCACCGCGTTGGCGAGCGCGGCCAGCACCTCCAGCCGGTAGAGGCCGAAGGTGCGCTGCGGGTCGGCGTTGGCGCGCCGGGTCGCGGTGATCGCGGCGAGCGCCATGCCGATGCCGAGCACGTCGGTGAACATGTGCCCGGCGTCGGAGAGCAGGGCCAGCGAGCCGGTGGCGAACGCGGCCGCCGCCTCGACCAGCATCAGGGCGGTGAGCAGCCCGAACGCGGCCCAGAGCCGGCCCTGGTGGCGGTGCGCGGCGTTGGTGACCGTGCCGCTGTGGTCATGACCTGCGCCCACGCCCACACCCTTCCGCCCCGTACCCCCGCCCGACCCAATCTATGCTCACATCGCTATGTATGCAAGTGAGCGTGGGGATCAGCCGACCGGGTCCAGGGTGGTGAGGCGCTGGGTGGCCCGGGACAGCGCCACGTAGAGCGTCCGGACCCCCGAGCCCGGGTCGGCGCGGATCTCGCTCGGCGCCACCAGCACCACGCCGTCGTACTCCATGCCCTTGGCCTGGAGGCTGGTCACCACCTGGAGCCGGGCGCCGCCGAGGTCGCCCAGCCAGCCGGCGACCTCGTCCCGGCGCGGCACCGGCGTGATCACGCCGACCGTACCCTCGACCTCGGCCAGCAGCGCGCCGGCCGCGGCCACGGTCGCGGCGGGCAGCTCGGCGGCGGGCACGGTCCGCTCGACCGGCGGCACCCCGGTGGAGCGCACCGCCTTCGGCAGCGCCAGGTCCGGGTAGCGCCGGCGGATCTCCGCCGCCGCCACCGCGAAGATCTCGGCCGAGTTGCGGTAGTTGGTGGTCAGCTCGTACCGGTACCGGCGGCGCCGCCCCAGCGCCTGGTCCCGGGCCCGGGTCAGCTCCCCGGGGTCCCCCGTCCAGGCGGTCTGCGCCGGGTCACCCACCACCGTCCAGGAAGCCAGCCGGCCGCGCCGGCCGATCATGCGCCACTGCATCGGCGAGACGTCCTGCGCCTCGTCGACCACCACGTGGGCGTAGTCGCGGTAGTCCTCCGGGCGCTCCCGAACGGCGGCCCGGGCCGCCCGCTGCCGGTCGGCGTACGTGCTCAGCTCGCGGACACCCCCGGCGAGCTGGAACGGGTCACGCTTCGGCTTCGTCCGCCGGACCGGCTTGCCGAGCAGCGCGTCCAACTCGTCCAGCAGGGCGATGTCGGCGATGGTCAGCCCCTCGGTGTCCAGGCTCCGGTACGCCTCGGTCAGCAGCCGGATCTCGCCGGCCGCCAGGATGCCGCCGGCGTACCGGCGCAGCCGCTCGGGGCGGGCCAGCCAGCCCAGCACGTGCCGGGGGTGCAGTCGCGGCCACCACGCCTTGAGGAACTCGCGGAACTCCGGCCGGTCGATGATCTCGTCCTCGAACGCGGGCTGCTCCGGCAGGCGCCCGATCCGCAGCTCCCGGGCCTGGGTGTACAGGGCGGCGAGAACGGCGTCGAAGCCGACCCGGCGCACCTCGTTGCGGCGGGCGCCACGCGGTAGCGCCCGGTCCCGGATCGCGTCCAGCTCGGCCCGGCCCAGCCGGAGCAGTTCGCCCCGGTAGAGCAGGCGCAGCTCGGTGGGGGAGTCCGGCACCGCGTCCCGGACCGCGCGTTCCAGCACCCGGCGCATCCGCAGCGACCCCTTCACCGCCGCCACCTCCGGCGGGTCGGTACGGGTCGTCGACATTCCCGGGAAGAGCGAACCGAGCGAGTGCAGGGTGGCGGTCTCCTCGCCGAGCGAGGGCAGCACCGAGGCGATGTACTCGACGAACACGCCGGACGGGCCGACCACCAGGATGCCGCCGCCGGCGTACCGGGCGCGGTCGGAGTAGAGCAGGTACGCGGCCCGGTGCAGGGCGACCGCCGTCTTGCCGGTGCCCGGACCGCCGGAGACGATCGTGACGCCCGAGCCGGGGGAGCGGATCGCCTCGTCCTGCTCCCGCTGGATGGTGGCGACGATGTCCCGCATGCCCCGGCCGGTGGCCCGGGAGAGCGTGGCCAGCAGCGCGCCGTCACCGACCACCGCCAGGTCCGGCGGCGCCGCCTCCGGGTCCAGCAGGTCGTCCTCGATCCGGGTGACCCGCTCCGCCGACGACTGGATGGTGCGCCGGCGTACCACGCCCATCGGCTCGGCGGGGGTGGCCCGGTAGAAGGCGGCGGCGGCCGGTGCCCGCCAGTCCACCACCAGCGTCTCCGCGTTCTCCCCGCGCACCCCGAGCCGCCCCACGTGCAGCACCTGCCGGGTACGCAGGTCGAGCCGGCCGAAGACCAGCCCCTCGTGCTCGGCGTCCAGCACGTGCCGGCGCTGCGCGGCGTGGAAGACCATCGCGTCCCGCTCCACCAGCGCGCCGAAGTTGCCGACCCGGGCCAGCCGGTAGCCCTCCCGCTCGGCGTCGGCGGCCGAGCGGCGCAGTTCCGCCAACCGGGCGTACACCCGGTCGAGATGTCGCTGTTCGACGGCGATCTCCCGGTCCAGGGTGGTCTGGTCGCTCAAGACGGGGGCTCCTGTGGTCACGCGGCGGGCACGACGGGCTGAATGAGGGTACGGGCCGCGCTGGCGGCCCTCGCCGGGGCCATGCCGGTGGCAGCTGCCCGGCAGGGCCAAACGCGAACCGCCCGCCGGGGTGACCCGGCGGGCGGTTCGGGTGACGCGGTGAGGGGCTCAGCCCTCGAAGACACCGGCCTCGACGAGACGCTTCTCGGTGGCGTCCCAGCCGTGGTCGGGGTAGGCGGCCGCGAGGCCGCTCAGCTCGGCGCGGACCTTGGCGGCGTGGCCGGCGGCGGCCAGCGTCCGGATCTCCTCGACGAAGGCCTCGGAGTCGGTGCGCAGGTGCGCGGTCTTGCCGTTGGTCAGGTTGCGCACGTAGGCGTGCTTGCCGCCGTTGAGCGGGATGACGTACTTGAACTCGCCCAGCACGCTGAGGGCGCCACCCTGGCCAGCCTGGCCGGCCCGGACTGAGGCGCGCGCGGTCTTAGAGGTGTTGCTCGCCACGGAGGTACTCCTTGCAGACGTACGGGAGGGACTGAAACGTCCGGGGGCTGGTGCGGGTGACGCTCGGTGAGCGCCGGCCCGCGAAGATGTGCGGCGGCACAGAACCGCCCAGAGAACTGTACACGACCTCGACGCCTGGCTGGTCGTCGCGCCGTCAGGAGGGTCAACGGGGTCGGCCACCCGGGTATTTCCGCCGCCCGGGTCCGGCGAATTTTCCGATTCGCTGGCGCACCACACGGCACACGGGTCATCATGTGTTGCACAGGCCACTCGGGTGGACGAGGTCGTAGGGGAAGACGCACCTCGCTCTCCGGGAGGTCACCGTGCCAACGCGTGGCGTCGTATACGTCCACTCGACCCCGCTCGCCGTGTGCTCGCACGTCGAGTGGGCGATCGCGCGCGTCCTCGCCGCGCCGGTCAACCTGCACTGGACGGCCCAGCCCGCCGAGCCCGGCGCCCGGCGGGCGGAGTGCGGGTGGACCGGTAGCCCGGGGACGGGCGCCGAGCTGGCCGCTGCCCTCCGGCAGTGGCCCATGATCCGTTTCGAGGTGACCGAGGAGCCGAGTCCGGGCGTCGACGGGGAGCGGTTCATGTACGTCCCGGGGCGGGGGCTGTTCCGGGCCACCGTCGGCGCGGCCGGCGACATCCAGCTCGGCGAGGACCGGCTGCGCACCATCGTGGCGTCCGCCCGCGCTCCGGAGGCGCTCGCGCACGCCCTCGACAAGGCGCTCGGCACCGCCTGGGACGCCGAGTTGGAGCCGTACCGGTACGCGGGCGACGGCGCGCCGGTGACCCTGCTCACCCGAGTGGGCTGACCGAAGGTCAAGTTGCCCCGATACGCGGAGCCTGATGGGATGGGCCCGTGTCGACCACCCCTCGGCGTATTGTGCTCGCGCTCGCCGCTCTGACCGTGCTGCTCGGCTCCGGCTGCGCGAAGCAGCCGGGTCCGCCGGCGCCCGGCGGGTCGCCGAGCGCCTCCCCGACCGCCCCGAGCCCGACCCCGGATGGCCCGGAGGCCCGGGCCGAAGCCCTGGTCCGCACCCTCGCCGACGAGGACCTGGTCGGCCAGGTGCTGATGCCGTACGCGTACGGCAGCTCGGCCACCAAGGTCTCGCCCGGTTCGGCGGCCGGCAACCGCGACCTCGCCGGGGTCGACACACCCGCTGAGATGGTGGCGAAGTACCGGCTCGGCGGGGTGATCCTGGTCGGCTTCAGCGCCGACGACCCCACCTCGGGCAACCAGGCCACCACCAACGTCGACAACCCGACGCAGGTGCGGGAGCTGACCACGGGCCTGCGAGCGGCGGCCGGCCGGCTTCCCGCCGGTGCCGCGCCGTTCCTGATCGGCACCGACCAGGAGTACGGCGTGGTCACCCGGATCACCGACGGGGTCACCCTGCTGCCCAGCTCGCTCGCGGCCGGCGCGGCCGGCGACCCGGCGCTGACCGAGGCCGCCTGGCGGGCCGCCGGCGCCGAGCTGGCCGCCATGGGGATCAACCTGGACTTCGCCCCGGTCGCCGACGTGCTGGCCACCCGGAGCACGGTGATCGGCTCCCGCTCCTTCGGGGCTGACCCGGGGCGCGCCGCGGCCCAGGTGGCCGGCGCGGTCCGCGGTCTGCAGGCCGAAGGGGTGGCGGCCAGCGTCAAGCACTTCCCCGGGCACGGCCTGAGCGCCGCCGACTCGCACAAGGACCTGCCGGTCGTCGGCCAGTCCCGGGCGGTGCTGGACCGCACCGCGTTCCCGCCGTTCCGCGCCGGGATCGACGCCGGCACGATGGCGGTGATGTCCGCCCACCTCGACGTCCGGGCGGTCGACCCGGGCACCCCCGCCACCTTCTCCCGCAAGCTTCTCACCGACGTGCTCCGCGGCCAGCTCGGCTTCGAGGGCGTGGTGATCACCGACGGGATGAACATGGCGCCGGCGAAGCGCTGGTCGCCGGGGGAGGCCGCGGTCCGGGCGCTGAACGCGGGCAACGACCTCATCCTGATGACCCCGAACGTGACCCAGGCGTACGACGGGCTGCTCGCCGCGCTCCGCTCCGGGTCGCTGCCTCGGGCCCGACTGGTCGAGGCGGTCACCCGAGTGCTGACCATGAAGTTCAAGCTGGCCGACCGGCCAGTCCCCGACCTCTCGACGCTGGGCAGCGCCGAGCACCGCAGGGCAGCCGCCGACCTGGCCGCCGCCGGGGTCACGATGCTGCGTGGCCGCTGCGACGCTCCGGTGGCCGGGCCGGTCACGGTGACCGCCTCCGTCGGGCGGGACCGCACCCGCGCCGCGCTGGCCAAGGCGCTCACCGCCGCCGGGTTCGAGGTCGTGCCGAGCGGCGGCCGGATCGTGCATCTGGTCGGGTACGGCGACGGTGCCGGCGACCTGCGGGCCGACGCGGCCGTGACGGTGGCGATGGACACGCCGTACGTGCTGGCCACCGCCAAGTCGCCGACGCTGCTGGCCACCTACTCGTCCAGCCAGGCGTCGATGACCGCGCTGGCCCGGGTGCTCGCCGGGAAGGCCCGCCCGGCCGGCCGCTCCCCGGTCCCGGTGACCGGCCTGCCCGCCACCGCCTGCGGCACCTGACCCGTACGCCGATTCAGGCGGCGCCGGGCGGCCGGGGGCGACCACCGGTTGCCTCGATCAAGGCGGTGCCCGGCGACGGGCCGGACGGACCCGGAGGGCGACCACCGGCTGCGCCGCGTGGCGGAGCCCCGAGCCGGCAGCGCCGACCCGGGGCCCCGCCGCGCCGGGTCAGGCGAGCCGGAGCTGGCTGGCCAGTGCCGAGCCGCCGGCCTCGAACGCCGCCAGCAGGGCCGTCGGCGTGCCGCCGGTGACCGGGACGACCACCGTCACCGACCGGCCGGCGGCTAGGTCCACGGTGTGGTCACCGAGGGCCCGGTCACCGTCCCAGCCGTACAGGTACGCGGTGCCGGCCCGGTCGGCGCGCAGGGTGACCGAGACGCCGCCCGGGACCGTGCGGGCGTCGGTGAGCCGCAGCGCTCCCGCCGGGAGGGCCGGGACGGCCGCCGGCGCGACCCCGTCCACCGCCGACTGGGCGATGGTCTGCGGGCTGTGCACGCTGCGCGCGGCGGTGTCCGGGAAGACCGGAGCGCTGGGCTGCCGCGCCGCCGGGTTGAATCCGGGCAGGGTCACCAGCCCGTACCGGTACGGGTCGGCCCGGACGCCGGTGAAGGTGGACCAGCCCAGCCGGGACTGGGAGGTCAGATCCTGCGTGTCCGAGTCGTAGACCAGCACGTTGAGGCCCATCCGGGTCGGGTCCACCGCGTCCGGCAGCACCGCGAACGGGATGCTCGCCTCGATGGCGTAACCGGTGTAGGGCGAGGTCACCTTGCTGACCACGGACATCCCCGGCGCGGTGGTCGTGCCCGGTCCCTGTCGGTTGTCGGCGTCCCGCTGCCAGCAGGGCGGGTTCCCGTTGGCCGGGTCGTCGGTGACCGGGAAGATGCCGGCCTTGAAGACGGTGGAGGTGTCCGTCGAATTCCCCTTCGGGTCGATGATGATCTCCACGCTGTCGGTGCGGCGCTGCCGCTTGCAGTCCTGCGGCACCACCTTCTTGCCGAGCACGTCGTCGGTGACCTGCACGAAGACCTTCAGGGCATCCTCGGTCCAGGCGACCCGGCCGGTCGCCGAGGCGTCCTGCGCCGTAGTGGGTTCGCCCTCCCAGATCCGGGAGAGGTCCAGCTCCTCGCCCGGGTACTCGCCGGGCGCGGCGATCCCGTCGACGGCGTGGCCGGGACCGGCGTGCGGCACCTCGCTGGTTGGCACGATCTCCAGGGCGCCGGTCTCCACGGTGCTGCCGGCGGCGCTGGTGGTGGTGATGGTGATCCCGTAGTCGCCGCCCGTACCGCCCTCATTGGCCGTGGGCAGGGTGGGGTCGGTGTTGGTGACGGTGAAGGTCACCGCGCCGGTGGCGCCGGGTGCCAGCTCGGAGTAGCTCTTCGTGGCCGCGTCGGCGGTGAAGCCGGCGGGCAGCCCGAGGGTGACCTGACCGCGCTGTGCGGTCTCGCCGTGGTTACGCAGGTCCACCCGGACCGCCCGGCTCTGCCCGGAGCCGATGGTGAGCACCGGCTTGATGAGCGTGTCGAGCTGCGGGTAGCCGCTCGTGCCGGCCCAGTCCCGGAAGATGCCCACCTCGGGCAGCGGCTCCAGGGTGCCTCGCACGTCGGCGACCACGCGGACCGCCCGGTCGGTACGCCCGGCGCCCTGCCCGGTGGTCAGGGTCGCCCCGACGAGCTGCTGCTGGTTGGTGTCGGCGTCGGCCGGCACGGTGACGGTGAAGGTGACGGTCCGCTCCTGGCCGGGCGGCATCGTGCCGCCCAGGGTGGCGGAGCCGCCGGCGGCCCACCCCTGCGGCAGTCGCAGCGCGAGCCGCGGCGAGGTCAGCGCCCGGTCCCGGGGTGCCCGGACGTGCGCCGTCACCTTGACGGTCTCGCCGGGAGCGAGGTCGAACCGGTCCGTGGTCAGGTACAGCTCGCTGCCCCGGGGCAGCCCGCCGGGCGCGGCCGGCAGCACCGAACCGCGCAGGATGGCCTCCGGCGAGGTGTCCGTGGGGTCGTACGGCACCCGGCTGTCGACCAGGGTGTAGAAGTCGCAGCGGATCTTCGCCGGGTCGGCCGGGGCGGCGGCGGTGCCGGCCCAGCCCTGGGTGACGTAGTCGCGGCGGGCGTCCACCTCGATCTCGGCCCAGGTCTTCCCGCTGTTGCTCGGGGCGCCCTCCCAGACGCCGAAGACCTGGTCGGTCGGCACCGTCGGGACGAAGCTCGACGCGCACTCCGGGCCGGCGGACGAGGTACCGGTGCCGCCCGTACGCAGGAACTTCGCCGGCCGGAACGGCTTCAGGCCCTCCTTCGAGAGCTGCTCGGGGAAGGCGGCCGGGTCGGCGGCGGCGTGGAACGCCTCGGCGGCGAACCGGGCGGCCTGCTGGTGGTTGCCGTGGTTGCCCGGGGTGGGCGACGGGTTCATCGTCATGATGATCTCCGGCCGGGTCTGCCGGATCACCCGCACGATCTGCGCGAGGGTGTCGTCGTGCCCCCAGATCCGCTCGGACAGCGGAGCGGACGCGGTGTACCAGAAGTCGACGCGGTCGAGGTTGTACAGGTTCTCCACCCCGGCCCGGCCGATCGCGGTGCGCTCCTCGCGCTCCCGGATGATGCCGAGCGGCGGGCCTTCCTCGAGGCCGACCGCGTTGCCGCCGCCCTCACCCCGGGTGATGGTGACCACGCCGGCCTTCGTGCCGTAGCGCTCCTTCCACTGACCGAGCGTGGCGAGGCTGCCCGCCTCGTCGTCGGGATGGGCGCTGACGAAGAGCACGTCGAGGTCGACGGTGTCGGCGGGACGGTTGGTCGCGGGTGCGGCGAGGGCCGTGCCCGGCGCCCCGGTGAGGGCCAGGGCGAGGGCCGTGGGTAGCAGGAACGCCTTGATTCGCATGCAGATCCTTCCGTGGAAACGGGTCCGGAAGCAGCGGCGGTCGACGTCGGACGCGCGGCATCGACGTGGTGGTCGCGTTCGGACGGTGTTGGTCGCGGCGGGACGGCGGGCGCGTTCGGGCGCCCGGGGCCGCCGGGTACGCAGCGGTACGGCGGGCCGTACACACTGGAAGGCCTTCGCCCGGTGACGCTAGGGACCGGCGCGGCGGCCCGTCAATGCTGTGCAAGATCTTTCTTATTTTGCGAAAGAAACTAACTGCCCCTTATGTGCTCCGCTGGCCCGGCGGCTCGAACCTCCGGCGCTGTCCGTTCGTGTCCCGATTCCCCTCATTTCCGCTGGTCATCATGCCCGCGTCAGCCGACCGAGACGCTTTCGTTACTTGACTCAATAATTCGTTCGCCGTAGGAAGGAAGTGTGAACGACGTGGTGACGCCACCGATGAGCCCGGTGAGCCGGGAGCGGTCGAAGGAGATCAAGCGGCTTTCCGTGATCTCCGCCGCCCGCCAGGTGCGGGTGCTCTCCCGCGCCGAGCTGACCGAGCTCACCGGGTTGAGCCCGGCCACGCTCACCCCGCTGGTCCGCGACCTGATCACCGAGGGCTACCTGATCGAG
The DNA here is from genome assembly GCF_040634005.1 of Micromonospora sp. NPDC007271. Lineage (NCBI taxonomy): Bacteria > Bacillati > Actinomycetota > Actinomycetes > Micromonosporales > Micromonosporaceae > Micromonospora > Micromonospora sp. NPDC007271. The sequence goes on along the minus strand of NZ_JBEYER010000056.1, from coordinate 33,529 downwards.
CGGGGACCCGGGACGTCCCGGGCCGGACGGCCGCGGGCCATGCTGGAGTTCAACCCCCGTGCCGAGCTGGTCGCGGCCGTCTCGCTGGAGCCCTCGCGGATCAGCTGCGAGATCGCCGACAGCGACGGTGCGGTGGTCGCCCACCGCACCGTCCGGCTCATCGGCGACATCGTCGACCTGATCTGCCAGGCGGTGCCCGAACTGGCCGGCGACGGCCTGCCCGCGCTGCGCGGGGTGGCCATCGCCGCCCCCGGCGTCTCCTCCGGAGGCGCGGTCCGGCTCGCCCCGTCGGTCGGTCTCGTGGAGGACCGGCCGATAGGGGAGTCGGTCCAGCGGCGGCTCGGAATGCCGGTGGTGGTGGACAACGACGTCAACCTGATGGCCGCCGGTGAGCACGCGGCCGGCGCCGGCTCCGACGTGGCCGACCTGCTCCTGCTGCACGTGTCCGACGGCATCGGCGCCGGGCTGGTGCTGGACGGCCAGGTTCGCCGGGGCGCCGGCGGGGCGGCCGGCGAGGTCGGCTTCCTGCCGCTCGACCCGGCGGACCGCGGGCACGACGGGATCGGCCCGTTCGAGGCCCGCTGGTCGGAGAGCGCCATCGCGGAGCAGGTGGTGTCCCTGGCACCCGGCCGCCGTCCCGCGTCGCCGGTCCGGACGCTGGTGGAGCTGGCCGCCGCCGACGACCGGGCCGCCGCGTACCTGGACGAGGTGCTGGCCGCCTGGTCCCGCCTCATCGTCTCCTGCGCCTGCGTCGTGGATCCCGGCCGGGTCCTGCTCAGCGGGGCCGCCGCCGAACTGGACGACGCCGCCGTCGACCGCCTCCAGCACCTCGTCTCGGCCGCCGCGCCGAGTTCGACCGAGGTCCGCCGGGCGGTCCTCGGCGACCGGGCCGTGCTGCACGGCGCGGTCAGCTACGCCCTCTCGGCCGCCGCCGCGGGACTGTCCACCCTGCTGCCGGCCCCCTGACCCCATTCCCCGAACAACGTAGTTCCCCACCCCTCGGAGGTACTCCATGAGACGCCGACTCTTCCTCGCCGGTGCGCTCGCCACCGTCCTCGCCGCCGGCACCGCCTGTGCCGGCGGCTCGAACGACGCCGCCGCGGGCGGCGCCGAGAAGCTGACGATCTACACGGCCCGCGACAAGAAGGTCGCCACCTTCGTCGTCGACAAGTTCACCGCCAAGTACCCCGAGTACAAGGGCAAGGTCGAGGTCCTCAACCTCGGCGCGCAGGAGATCCTGGAGCGGGTCCGGGCAGAGAAGGCCAACCCGCAGGCCGACGTCTGGTGGGGCGGCACCCAGCAGGGGCTGGCCGCCGGCGCCTCGGAGGACCTGCTCACCTCGTGGCAGCCGTCGTTCGCCGGCAAGATGGACGCCAAGTACAAGGACCCGGAGGGCCGCTGGTTCGGCGAGATCCTGCTGCCCGAGGTCATCATGTACAACAACAAGGCCCTCACCCCGGAGCAGGCCCCGAAGGACTGGGACGACCTGCTGAAGCCGGAGTGGAAGGGCAAGATCATCATCCGGGACGTGGCCGCCTCCGGCACGATGCGGTCGATCTACGCCTCGATGATCCAGCGACAGTCGCCGGACGGCAGCAACCCCCAGCCCGGTTACGACTGGCTGAAGAAGCTGGACGCCAACACCGGCGCGTACGCGGCCAACCCGACCGACCTCTACCTGAAGCTGTCCCGTCAGCAGGGCGTCCTCAGCGCCTGGAACCTGCAGGACGTCCTGCTCCAGGCCAACCAGGCCAACATGCCCTTCGGGTACGTGGTGCCGGCCTCCGGCGCCCCGGTCCTGGTCGACGGCCTGGCCGCGGTCAAGGGCGGTAACACCACCGGCGCGCAGAAGTTCATCGAGTTCCTCTTCGACGACTCGCTCCGCGCCGACCTGGCCAAGGACTACTTCCAGATCCCGGCCGTGGACATCGCGCAGAAGCCGGAGTGGCTGGCCCAGCTCGACCTCAAGCCGCTGAACGTCGACTGGGACGTGATCGGCAAGCACGAGACCGAGTGGATCAACCACTGGAACAGCCAGATCAAGAACAAGGGCTGACCGTGGCGGTGCCGGGTGCGTGCGGCGCACCCGGCACCCCGCCTCCCGTACGCACCGCCAGACCGGGTCTGGCCCCCACCCACCACCGGCAGACCCGGTACCGGACGCAAGGAGAGACATCATGATCGATGTCACGCTGGAGTCGGTGAGCAAGCGCTTCGCTCGTGGCGGCGACATCGCCGCCGTCGACGACGTCGACATCAGCATCGCCGCGGGGGAGTTCTTCACGCTGCTCGGCCCGAGCGGCTGCGGCAAGACCACCACCCTGCGCATGGTGGCCGGCTTCTACTTCCCCACCTCCGGCCGGATCCGCTTCGGCCAGGAGGACGTCACCCACCGCCCGCCGAACAAGCGCGACACCGGCATGGTGTTCCAGAACTACGCGCTCTTCCCGCACCTGACGGTGGCGCAGAACGTCGCGTACGGCCTGAAGATCCGCAAGGTCGGCCGGGCCGAGTCGAAGCGCCGGGTCGAGGAGGCGCTGGGCCAGGTGCACCTGGCCGGCTACGGCGACCGCCGCATCGACCAGCTCTCCGGCGGCCAGCAGCAGCGCGTCGCGCTGGCCCGCGCCCTGGTGATCCGGCCGCGTACCCTGCTGCTCGACGAGCCGCTGTCCAATCTCGACGCCAAGCTGCGCGAGGAGACCCGGGTCGAGATCCGCCGGATCCAGCAGGAGAGCGGCACCACCGCCATCTACGTCACGCACGACCAGGCCGAGGCGATGGCGATGTCCGACCGGATCGCCGTGATGGAGTCCGGCCGGGTGCAGCAGATCGGCGCGCCGCAGGAGATCTACCACCGGCCGGCGAACGCCTTCGTGGCCCGGTTCATCGGCCGCAGCAACGTGCTCAGCCTGCCGGTGGCCACCGCCGGCCCGCAGACCGTCACCGTCGCGCTGCCCGGCGGCGACCAGGTGACCGTGGCCGCGCCCGCCGAGCACGGCCTGCGCGAGGGCGCCACCGCGCTGGTCTCCGTCCGGCCCGAGCACATCCGGCTCACCTCGGCCACCGAGGCGGGCGCGCTCACCGGCCGGGTGGCCGAGCTGGAGTTCACCGGCATGTCCACCAACCTCCTGGTCGACGTGGCCGGCGAGCCGGTGCAGGTCACCGCCATCGACGTGCCGGCCGGGCTGGCCGCCGGCGACCAGGTCGGGCTGCGGCTGCCCCGGGAGCGGATGTGGGTGGTGCGCCCATGAGCACGATTCCCGCCACCGCCACCGTCCCGCCGGTCACCGAGGACCCGACGCCACCGCGGACCCGCCGCTCCGCCCGGTTCGCTGGCGGCGCCAACTCGCGCTGGTTCCCGTACGTGCTGGTCTTCCCGCTGGCGCTGATCCTCTTCGGGTACGTGGTCCAGCCGATGTTCGCCACCTTCGCCGAGAGCGTCGGGGCGGACGGCCTGTCGAACTACACCGTCTTCCTCACCGGTGACGGGGTGGCCCGCTCCTCGCTGGTCACCTCACTGGTGATCTCCGCGGCCAGCGTGGTGCTCTGTGGCATCGTCGGCGTGGCGATGGCGTTCCTGCTCAAGCGCTTCTCGTTCCCGGGCCGCCGGTTGATCGAGGCGATCATCCTGGTGCCGGCGGCGCTGCCGCCGCTGATCGGGGCGATCTCGTTCCAACTGCTCTACAGCGAGACCGGCATCCTGCCGCGTGGCCTGCAGCACCTGTTCGGCGCCGAGAACCCGGTGCTGCCGTTCACCGGGATCGCCGGGGTGCTGGTGGTGCACACCTTCACCATGTACCCGTTCTTCTACCTGGCCGCCTCGGCGGCACTGGTCGGCATGGACCCGTCGGTGGAGGAGGCCGCGTACAACCTGGGCGCCGGCCGGGTCCGGGTCTGGCGCACGGTGCTGCTGCCGATGCTCACCCCGGCGCTGGTCTCCGCCTCGCTGCTGGTCTTCATGACGTCGCTGGCGTCGTACACCGCTCCGCTGCTGTTCGGGGTGGACCAGACGATGACCATGCAGATCTACATCAACCGCACCAACGGCGACCTGCCGATGGCCTCCACGTACGCCTCGGTGCTCGGCGTGGTGTCGGTGCTCTTCCTGCTCGGCATGCGCTGGTACGAGGGGCGGCGCAGCTACCGCTCCCAGTCCAAGGGCATCGCCTCGCACCGTCGGGAGATCACCAACCCGTTCGGCCGGTGGCTGGCCCTGCTCGCCTCGGTGCTGGCCACGGCGGTGCTGCTCGCCCCGGTGGGCACGATCGCCCTGGTGGCGTTCTCGCAGGACGGCTCGTGGACGACCGAGGTGATCCCCTCGGCGTACACCATGCGGAACTTCGTCACGATCTTCTCCGACCCGACGGCGTACCGGCCGATCGTCAACTCGCTGCAGATGAGCCTGATCGCCACGGTCGCCTGCGTGGTGGTCGGCGTGCTCGTCGCGTACGCGGTCCGCCGGCTGGACTTCCGCGGCCGCGCCCTGCTCGACGTGGCGGTCATGCTGGCCTGGGCGCTGCCCGGCACGGTGGTGGCGATCAACCTGATCTCGGCGTTCAGCACCGGCAACGCGTTCAGCCTCGGCCAGGTGCTGATCGGCACCTTCTGGATCATGCCGCTGGCGTACTTCGTGCGGTTCCTGCCGCTGGTGTTCCGCTCCAGCTCGGCGACGCTGGCGCAGCTCGACCCGTCGCTCGAGGAGGCCGCCCGCAACCTCGGGGCGTCCTGGTGGCGGGCCTTCGGCACGGTCACCCTGCGGCTGATGCTGCCGGGCGTACTGGCCGGCGCGCTGCTCGCCTTCGTGCACGGCGTCGGCGAGTTCGTTGCCTCGGTGCTCATCTACACCTCGGAGACCGCGCCGATCTCCGTCGAGATCAACAACCGGATGTACTCGTTCGAGGTGGGCACCGCCGCCGCGTACGGCATGCTCCAGATCGTGCTGATCTTCGTGGTGATGGTGCTCTCCGGGCGGCTGGAGAGCGGCCCGAAGGCGAGCCGGGAGGCGGCGCGATGGACGGCGTGACCTGGCCGGCGGGTGGCGGGCTGCTCCCCGCCGCCCGGATCCCCGGCGGGGAACTCGCCGCGGTGGCCGCGGCCGCCGACTTCGCGGTGCTCCCGGTCGGCGCGGTCGAGTGGCACGGTCCGCACCTGCCGCTCGGCACCGACCTGATCCTCGCCGAGGGCTTCGCCGGGGAGAGCGCCGCCGAGGCGCCCGGGCCGCGCGGCGTGCTCTTTCCCGCCGTCGCGTACGCGGCCTGCCCGGGGCAGACCCGACCCTGGCCGGGGACGGTGGCGATCCGGCCGGAGATCGCGGTCGGCTACCTCGCCGACGTGATCGAGGGGATCGTCGCCGCCGGCTTCCCCCGGCTGCTGGTGGTCAACGGCCACGACGCGAACATGTCCACGGTCCGGGCCGCCATGGAATGGGTCTCCGGCCGGCGTACCGCCAGCCTGCTGCTGGTCAACTGGTTCCAGCTGGTCACCGCGGCGGAGACGGCGGAGATCTACGGCGCGCTGCCGGCCCGCGGCCACGGCGGGGCGTACGAGACCTCGGGCGTGCTCGGCTTCGACCCGGGCGCGGTACGCCTCGACGCCGCCGCCGACCTGCCGCCGAAGCCGAAGCTGCCGGTGGGCCATCCGTACGTGCTGGTCGAGTCCCGCCCCGACCCCTGGCAGGGCTGGTCCGGGCACGTCTCGCTGGCCAGTGAGGAGGCCGGACGCCGGGTCCGCAACCTCGCCGGGGCGCGGCTGCGGGAGATCGTCGCCGCCTGGGTGGCCGCCGAGCCGCCGTCCCCGCCGACCGCCGAGCCGATGCCGAGTGGGGGAGCCTCATGACCGTCGACCGTGGACTGGACGTCGTCGACTTCCACCTGCACTTCCGGATCGGTGCGGACGAGACGATCCACGCCTGCGAGCAGGCGGCCGGCATGCACCCCGGCGGGGAGCATGAGCGGGCGGTCCGGGCCACCGGCTCCGCGCCGTACGCCCGACAGTGGCGGCAGGCGTGGGGCTTCCCCGACCCCGAGCCCCCCGCGGAGCGCTGGGAGGACGAGGCCGACCGCTGGGCCGACGAACTGCGCCGGGTCAACATCCGCAAGGCCGTCTTCGTGACCGGCGGCGGCAACGACGCCCTCGCCGACGTGGTCGACCGCCACCCGGACCTGCTGCTCGGCTTCGCCCACCACGACCCGTACGGCCCGGACGCCGCCGGGGAGCTGGACCGCGCGGTGACCGAGCGCGGCCTGCGCGGGCTGAAGCTGTTCGCCCCGCTGCTGCGCGGCCCGCTCGACCACGAGGACCTGGACCCGCTCTGGGGCACCGCGCAGCGCCTCGGCGTGCCCGTGCTGATCCACATCGGGCACTACGGCAGCGCCGGCGGCCTCAGCTTCGGCCGGTACGGCGGCCCCGAGGAGCTGGCCCGGATGGCCCGCCGCTTCCCGGAGCTGGCGGTGGTGGTGCCGCACTTCGGCGTCCAGCACGTGCAGGAGCTGTTCTTCGCCGCGTGGGGCTGCCCCAACATCCACGTCGACACGTCCGGCTCCAACCAGTGGGTGCGCTGGATGCCGTACAAGCTGACGCTGGAGGACCTCTTCCGTCGCTGCTACGAGACGATCGGCCCGCACCGGATCGTCTTCGGCAGCGACTCGTCCTGGTTCCCGCGCGGCTACGTCACCCGCTACCTCGACGACCAGCTCCGGGTCTGCCGGGAACTGGGCCTGCCCGACGACCACCTGCGCGCGATCTTCGCCGGCAACGCCGAACGGCTGCTCGGCCTGACCGACTGACCGGCCGAACCCGCAGCGGACGGCCCGACCGTCCACGCGGACTGGAAGGAAGTAAGGAACTGCCATGAGCACACCTGCGCTGACCACCTACCAGCGGCACCACCTGGCGCCCACCTACGACCACCACGTCGGTCACCTGTATCCGGCGATGGTCCGCGCCAGCCAGGCGCACGTGGTGATGCTGACCGAGCAGGGGCTGATCCCGGTTGAGCGGGGCGCCCGGCTGCTGCGCGGGCTGGCCGAGCTGCGTGCCGACACCGGCCCGGCGCCGGCGTACGACGGCAGCTTCGAGGACACCTACTACCTGATGGAGAAGCGGCTCGCCGCGGCGTGCGGCATCCCCACCTCCGAGCTGGACGTGCAGCTGGCCCGCAGCCGCAACGACCTGGACGCCGGGGTGTTCCGGATGCTGCTGCGCGACCAGCTTCTCGGCGTGCTGGACCGGGTGCTGGCCACCGGCCGGACCGCGCTGGACCGCGCCGACCGGTACGCCGACGTCGTCATCACCGGCTACACGCACCGCCGGCCGGCCCAGCCCACCACCATCGGCCACGCCCTCGCCGGCTACGCCGAGGCCCTCGCCGGCGAGGCGACCGCCTACGCCGACCTGATCGACCAGCTCAACAACTCGCCGCTGGGCTCCTGTGCGTTCGCCGGCACCGATCTGGACATCGCGCCGGCCCGGGTGGCGGAGCTGCTCGGCTTCGCCGGCCTGGTGACCAACTCGTACGAGGCCGTCGCCGGGGCCGACCACCTGGTCCGGGTCGGCACCCTCAACGCGCAGGCGCTCGCCACCGGGGCGCGGCTGGCCCGCACCCTGATGGACTGGCTGAGCTGGCAGTGGGTCACCACGCCCGGCGACTTCACCCAGGGCAGCAGCATCATGCCGCAGAAGCGCAACCCGGTCGTGCTGGAGCACCTGGTCTCGTACGCCGGCGCGGCCGCGGCGGACGCCGCCTCGGTGCTGAACAACGTCGGCGCCGCCTGGTGGGAGGACTCCAACAACGCCACCACCGACGTGCAGGTCCGGCTCTGGGAGAGCAACGACCGGGCGGAGCGCTTCTTCGCCCTGGTCGGCGGTTTCCTGGCCGAACTGGCGCCGCTGTCGCCGCCGAGCCGGGAGGAGATCGTCGCCTCCGGGGCCACCACCACCGCCGCCGCGGATGCGCTGACCCGGCACGGGGTGCCGTTCCGGGCCGCCCACTCGGTGGTCGGCCGGTTGGTCCGGGCCGGCGCCCCGGACACCTGGACCGCCGAGGGCGTCCGGGCCGCCGCCGAGGGGCTGACCGGCCCGCTCGACGACGCCGCGGTCGCCGACCTGATCGCCGCCGCCGTCCGCCCCGACCTGGTGCTGAACCGGGCCCAGGTCGACGGCCCGGGCGCCGCCGCGGTCCGCGCCCAGGTGGGTACGCTGCGCGTCGCGTTCGAGGCGGTCGCCGACCGGCTCGCCGCGGTGCGCGACCGCCTCGGCCGGGCCGACGCGGCGCTGGACGCCGTCGCCGCCGAGCTGGTGGCCCGGTGAGCGTCCCGCTGGCCGGGCCGCCGGTGGCGGGTAGCCGCGTCGACGGTCTGCTGCTCGGCATCGACTTCGGCGGCACCAAGATGGCCGTCGGAGTGGGCGACGCGCGGGGCCGGCTGCTGGCCCACCGGCGGCTCCCCACGCATGCCGACCAGGGCGCCGCGCAGGCCCTGGACCGGGCGCTGGACCTCGCCGCCGAGCTGCTCGCCGAGGTCGGCGGGCCGCTCGCGGCGGCCGGGGTGGCCTCGCCCGGCGTGGTCCGGCCGGACGGCATCGACCTGGCCCCCAACGTGCCCGGCTGGGAGCGGCTGCGGCTCGCCGACGCGGTGCGGGACGCGCTGGGCGTGGCGCGGGTGGCGGTGGACAACGACCTGAACGCCGCCGCCCTGGCCGAGCTGCGGCTCGGGGCGCTGCGGGACGCCGACCCCGGCCTGGTCGTGGGGATCGGCACCGGTGTGGCGGCGGCGGTGACGGTCGGCGGCGTGGTCGTGCCCGGCCACCGCGGGGCGGCCGGTGAGATCGGGTACGCCGTGGCCGGCGGCCCCTGGCCGGGCACGATGCTGGAGCTGGACTTCTCCGGGCGGGCCCTGGACCGGCTCGCCGCGGACCTCGGGGTCCCGGGCGGGGCGGCCGGACTGGCCGCCGCGGCGGAGCACCCGGGAGCGGCGCGCGAGGCGCTGCGCGCCCGCGTCGACGAGGCGGCCCGCCACCTGGTCACCTGCTGTCTGCTGCTCGACCCGCAACGGGTGGTGCTGGTCGGCGGGGTGGCCGGCAGCGCGCTGATCCGCAGCCTGCTGGTCGACCGGCTCAACGAGGTGCTGCCGCACCGGCCCGACGTGGTGCTCTCCAGGTTCGCCGACGACGCCGCGCTGCTCGGCGCGCTCACGCTCGCCCGCGAGGCGGTGCCCGCACCCCGCTGACCCGGTGGCGCCCGGGCACCCTCGCAGGCAGGTGCCGTCGCCGGGCTGCGACCCCGGGCAGCACCGCGCGGTCAGCCGGTGACGGAAAGGGTTCGCACGGCCAGGCGGTATCCGGGCAGGACGTCCGCCGCCTCGTCGACGATGCTCTCGTTCGTGGTCAGCAGCACGATCGTCTGGCCCGCCGGCACCGCGAGCGCCCACTCCCGCTCATCTGTGCCGGTCAGCTCGCTCATGGAGGTCCAGGTCGCCTCCACCGCGTCCACCGTGCCCGCCCGTACGGTCCGGTACGTCGGGTCGCTCACCCGCTCGCCGGCCGCGACGTACGCCTCCAGCACCGGTCGCGGCTCGGTCGCCGGCCGGTCGGACGTCCACACCCGCATGAAGCCGGCGCGGGCCAGGTGACCGTCGATCTCACAGCGGACGCTGACGCCGCCGCGCCGGACGAGCGAGCCGAGCGCCTCGGCCACCTCGGGCTCGGGGATCCTGGCCTGCCGTGCCACCCGGCGCTCGGCCAGGGCGAAGGAGACCGGCAGCTGGCAGCCGCCCACGGCGTCGACGGTGCCGGCGGCCGGCGCGGGGCCGATCTCGTCATACCAGGGCGGGCCGTCGGCGACCGGCGCGGCCGTCAACCGCCCGGCCGACCCGGCAGGCGGCGGCGTTTCGTCCGCGCACCCGGTCAGCGCGGCCAGCACGAGCGCGGTCAGCACGGCGAACCGTCGGGTCATGGCGTATGTCCCCCGTCCAGGTGACGCTGCAGCCCGTGGCGACCCGGATCGTGGTCGAGCGGGAGCGGCAGCGGGTGCCGCGGGCCGGGTGATCTTATCGGCGGCCGCCGGGGCAAGATGCGTGGGCGGGTACGCCGCGCGCACCCCGGTCGCGCGGGTGGTCGGCGGTCGGGGCGGTCGCGAAACCCCGGTGCGGCCCTGCGGTGGGCGCTGGCAGGCTGGGCAGCCATGGGACAGCGTGCACAGGGTTTCGACTACGTAGAGCGGGCCGACGGCTCGGTCGTGATCACGCACCACGGCCGGACGGCCGGCACGTTGCGCGGCGGTCGCGCGGCGGAGTTCCTGGCCGAGGTCGACGACGACCCGCAGCTGGTGATGGCCCGCTGGACCGGCAACTACCGGCGGGGCAACGAGCGGACCGCCCGCCAGCACCCCCGCAACCGGGGCTGAGGCCCCAACGAGATCCTGGTAGGAAACGGCCCCTCCAGGGGCCAGTTCCTACCGTGGCGGATGCGTCAGAGCGGGATGTTGCCGTGCGCGCCCCGGGCGGCGGGGGCCGCCGCGAGCGCCTCGGCGATGCGGCGCCGGGTCTCCTCCGGCTTGATCACGTCGTCCACCACGCCGATCTCCAGCGCCCGGTTGACGCCACCGGCGACCCGGATCTGCTCCTCGATCAGCTGGGCGCGCAGCGCCTCCCGCTCCTCGGCCGGCGCGGCGGCCAGCTTCTTGCGGTGCAGGACGTTGACCGCCGCGCTGGCGCCCATCACGGCGACCTCGGCGTTCGGCCAGGCGAAGACCGCGGTCGCGCCCAGCGAGCGGGAGTTCATCGCGATGTACGCGCCCCCGTACGCCTTGCGGGTCACCAGCGTCACCCGCGGCACCACCGCCTCGGCGAAGGCGTGCAGCAGCTTGGCCCCGCGCCGGACCACGCCGTCCCACTCCTGGCCGAGGCCGGGCAGGTAACCGGGGACGTCGACCAGCACGATCAGCGGCACGCCGAGCGAGTCGCACATCCGCACGAAACGGGCCGCCTTCTCGGCGCTGGCCGCGTCGAGGCAGCCCCCCAGGCGCAGCGGGTTGTTGGCGATCACGCCGACCGTCCGGCCGGCGAACCGGCCGAGCGTGGTGACGACGTTCGGCGCCCACTTGGCGTGCAACTCCACGCCCGGCTCGTCGAGCAGCGCCTTGACCACCGGCTTGACGTCGTATGCCCGGCTCGCCTCGGCCGGCATCCGCGCGGCCAGGTCGTGCCCGTCCTCGACGCCGGCGGCCACGTCGTCCGGGCAGAGCCGCCCCTGCCGGCCGAGCAGCGCGGCGAGCTTGCGCGACTCGGCCAGCGCCGCCGCGTCGTCCGGGCAGGTCACGTGGACCACGCCGGAGCGCCGGCCGTGCGGCTCGGGGCCGCCGAGGCGCGCCATGTCGACCTGCTCGCCGGTGACGCTGCGGACCACCTCGGGGCCGGTGACGAAGATCCGGCCGGCCCCGCTCATGACCACGATGTCGGTCAGCGCCGGACCGTACGCCGCGCCACCGGCGGCCGGCCCGAGCACCACGGAGATCTGCGGCACCCGGCCGGAGGCCCGGACCATCGCGGCGAAGACCTGGCCGACGGCGTCGAGCGCGACCACGCCCTCGGCCAGCCGGGCGCCGCCGGAGTGCCACAGACCGAGCACCGGCACCCGCTCCCGCACCGCGGTGTCGATCGCGTCGACGATGTGCCGGCACCCGTCGATGCCCATCGCCCCGCCCATCCTCGTGGCGTCGCTGGCGAACGCGATCGCCGGCGTACCGTCGATCTCACCCCGCGCCCAGAGCGCGCCGGAGGTGTCCGGCGCTGAGGCCAGCCGCAGTGTACCGGCGTCGAACAGGGCCCGGAGCCGGATCTCGGGATCCCGATGGTCGACTGTCGAGTTGTCCGTGCCGGCTGCGGTGGTGGTCACTTGTGCCTCCCAGGCGGTGGATCTCAGGCCCGCGTGAAGACGAGAGCCACGTTGTGGCCGCCGAAGCCGAACGCGTTGTTCAGGGCGGCCGGGATCTCCATGTGACGCGCCTTGTGGGCGGCCACCTCCAGGGTGAGGCCCTCGTCCGGGTCGTCGAGGTTGATCGTCGGTGGTACCACACCATCGCGGATGGCCAGGATGGTGGCGATCGACTCCAGCGCCCCGGCCGCGCCGAGCAGGTGCCCGGTCATCGACTTGGTGGCCGACAGCACCGGGTGGTCGCCCAGCACCTTGCGCAGGGCGCCGATCTCGAGCATGTCGCCCACCGGGGTCGAGGTGGCGTGCGCGTTGACGTGCGTGATGTCCGTCGGGGCGACGCCCGCGTCCGCGATCGCCTTCCCGATCGCGCGGATCGCACCCTCGCCCTCGGGGTGCGGCTGCACGATGTCGAACGCGTCCGAGGTGATCCCGGCGCCGGCCAGGCGCGCGTAGACCCGGGCGCCGCGGGCGGCGGCGTGGTCGGCGCGCTCCAGGACCACCACGCCCGCGCCCTCACCGAGCACGAAGCCGTCGCGGCCCTTGTCCCACGGCCGGGAGGCCTTCTCCGGGTCGTCGTTGCGGGTCGACATGGCCCGCATCGAGGCGAAACCGGCGATCGGCAGCGGGTGGATGACCGCCTCGGTGCCACCGGCCACCACCACGTCGGCCCGGCCGGCGCGGATGATGTCCAGGCCGAGCGCGATCGCCTCCGCGCCGGTCGCGCAGGCGCTGGCCACCGAGTGCACGCCGGCCTTGGCGCCCAGCTCCAGCCCGACCCAGGCGGCCGGGCCGTTCGGCATCAGCATCGGCACGGTGTGCGGGGAGACCCGCCGCGGGCCGGACGCCTCCAGGATGTCGTCCTGGGCGAGCAGCGTGGTTGCCCCGCCGATGCCGGAGCCGATGCTGACCGCCAGCCGCTCCGGGTCCGGCCCGGTGTCGGCCAGCCCGGCGTCGGCCCAGGCCTGCTGCGCCGCGATGAGCGCGATCGCCTCGGACCGGTCCAGCCGGCGCAGCTTGACCCGGTCCAGCACCTCGGTGGGCTCGACGGCGAGCTGGGCCGCGATCCGGACCGGCAGTTGCGCCGCCCACTCCTGGGTGAGGGCACTCACCCCGGAGCGGCCGGCGAGCATGGCGTCCCAGGTCGACGCGACGTCCCCGCCGAGCGGGGTCGTCGCGCCGAGCCCGGTGACGACGACGTCGGGGCGACTCATGATCAGGACTGCGCCTCGATGTAGCTGACGGCGTCCCCGACGGTCTTCAGGTTCTGCACCTCGTTGTCCGGGATCTTGACGCCGAACTTCTCCTCGGCCGCCACCACGACCTCCACCATGGAGAGCGAGTCGACGTCGAGGTCGTCGGTGAAGGACTTCCCCTCGGCCACGTCGTCCGGGTTCACCCCGGCAACCTCTTCGAGGATCTCGGCGAGGCCGGCGGTGATCTCGTCACGGGTCATTGCGGTTGGTTCCTCTCATCGGGGTTGACGACGGCCGGCGACCCGACCGTCACTCCTCGGTGCGCTCGCGCCCGAGGGGGTCTTCAGGGGCAGCGGACGACCTGACCGGCGTAGGTCAGGCCACCGCCGAAGCCGAACAGCAGCACCGGGGCCCCGGAGGGCACCTCCCGCCGCTCGACCAGCTTGGAGAGGGCGAGCGGGATGCTCGCCGCCGACGTGTTGCCGGACTCGACGATGTCCTTCGCGATGATCGCGTCGGGGATGTTCAGCCGCTTGGCGATGCCGTCGATGATCCGCGCGTTGGCCTGGTGCGGCACGAACGCGGCCAGCTCGGCGGGGGCCACCCCGGCCTTCTCGCAGGCCTCGAGCGCGAGCGGCGCCAGCGCGGTGGTGGCCCAGCGGAAGACGGTCTGCCCCTCCTGCGCGACGTAGGGCCGCCAGCCCTCGATGCGGACCGCGTCGCTCTTCTCCGGCACCGAACCCCAGACCACCGGCCCGATCCCGGCCGGCTCGTCCTCGGCGGTCGCGGTGACCACGGCCGCTCCGGCGCCGTCGGCGAAGATGATGCAGGTCGAGCGGTCGGTCCAGTCGGTGAAGTCGGAGAGCTTCTCCGCGCCGATCACGATCGCGTTGCGGGCCGCTCCGGCCCGGATCGCGTGGTCGACGGTGCCGAGGGCGTACGCGAAGCCCGAGCAGGCGGTGTTGAGGTCGAACGCGCCCGGTGCGTTGATGCCCAGCTTGGCGGCGACCCGGCAGGCCACGTTCGGGCTGCGGTCGACCGACGTGCAGGTGGCCACCACGACGAGGTCGATGTCGGCGGCGTTGAGTCCGGAGCTGGCCAGCGCCTTGCCGGCGGCGGCCGCGGCCATGTCGGCCACCGTCTCGTCACCGGCGATCCGCCGGGTGACGATGCCGACCCGGTCCCGGATCCACTCGTCGTTGGTGTCGACCATCTGCGCGAGTTCGTCGTTGGTCACCACTCGGGTGGGCTGGTAGTGCCCCAGCGCCACGATCCTGCTGCCGGCCATCAGTGCTGTCCTCCGATCCGGGCGAGCGGCTGGCCCGGGGCGACCGGGTCGTCCTGGTGGGCGAGCCACTCGGTGAGCAGCCCGTTGTGGTGCGCCGTCACCTCGACCGGCCCCTGCCGGGTGGCGACGTGGCCGATGACCTGGCCGGCGCGCAGGTCGGCGCCCTCGGCCAGTTCCGTCAGCGGCTCGAAGGTCCCGGCGGCGGGGGAGACCACCACCCGGAACTGGATCACCGGCTCGTGGCCGTGCAGGCCGCTGTGCCGGGCGATGAGATCTCGGGCGGCGGGCAGGTCGGCGGGGGTGTTCAGGGTGACGATCTCCGGCGCCCCCTCGCCCTTGAGCTCGCGCTTCACCAGGCCGGCCAGGGTCCCGGCCGGCGGCAGCTCGATCACGCCGGTGACCCCGAGGTCGGCCAGGGACCGCATGCACAGGTCCCAACGGACCGGGGCGGTGACCTGCCGGACCAGCCGCTGCACCATCTCCCGTCCGTGGTTGACCGCCGCGCCGTCCCGGTTGGAGAGCAGGATTCGGGCCGGGTCGGCCGGCGCGATGCCGCCGGCCACGGCGGCCAGGGCGGCCTCGGCCGGAGCCATG
The DNA here is from genome assembly GCF_040634005.1 of Micromonospora sp. NPDC007271. NCBI lineage: Bacteria > Bacillati > Actinomycetota > Actinomycetes > Micromonosporales > Micromonosporaceae > Micromonospora > Micromonospora sp. NPDC007271. Next base: position 18,526 of record NZ_JBEYER010000056.1, on the reverse strand, counting down.
TACGGGGTGTGGAAGGCACCGGCCACCTGGAGCCGGATGACCCGGGCCTTCGCCGGCGGCTCGGCGGCCAGCTTCTCCAGGCCGGCCACCGCGCCCGCGGCGACGATCTGGCCGGTGCCGTTGCGGTTGGCCGGGTGCAGCCCGTGCGCCTCGATGGCGGCGAGCACCTCGTCCGGGTCACCACCGAGCACGGCGGCCATCCCGGTCGGTTCGAGCGCGCAGGCGGCGGCCATCTCCCGGCCGCGTACGCCGGCGAGGGTGACGGCCGCCTCGGCGGAGAGCACCCCGGCCAGGGCGGCGGCGCCCAGCTCGCCCACGCTGTGGCCGGCGACCAGCCCGACGTCGTGCATCGGCAGGTGCTCGGCGGCGAGCAGCGCGGCCGCGACGAGCAGCGGCTGCGTGCGGGCGGTGTCCCTGATCTCGTCCGCGTCCGCCGCGGTGCCGAGGTGAACCAGGTCGACCCCGGCCAGCGCCGACCACCAGCGCAGGCGGGCCTCGGCGCCGGGCAGCTCGAGCCAGGGGGTCAGGAAACCGGGCTTCTGGGAACCCTGTCCAGGTGAGAGTACGGCGAGCACGTCTACGACTCTGACGGATACTCGCGGGTCACGCTGTAACGCACGGCACCAAACCGCACTAGAAGCTTTGGAGGAACCTTACAAAGATCGGCGACGGTCGTCACCCGTCTGCGGCGTTTTCCGGACGTTCGGGCCAATGGTCTGGGTTGGGACCGGTGCGACGCCCGGGACCACCGGGTCGAGCCGCCCGACGGTCAACGCCACCTGCAGCGCGAACGCGTCCCGGGGCACCAGCGGCGAGAACCCGGTGACCTCGGCGACCCGCTTGAGACGGTAACGCACCGTGTTCGGGTGCACGTAGAGCGCCCGGGCGGCGCTCTCCAGCGTCCCGCCGGCGGCGAAGAAGGCGTCCAGCGTCTCCAGCAGCTCGCCGCCGGCGCGGGCCAGCGCCGCGTACACGTCGTGCCGCAGCCGACGGCGGGCCTCGGCGTCGCCCGCCAGGGCCCGCTCGGGCAGCAGGTCCGCCGCGGGCACCGGGCGGGGCGCGGTCGGCCAGGCCGGCGCCGCGCGGAACCCGGCCAGCGCGGCGCGGGCCGAGTCCGTCGCCTCGTCCAGGCTGGGTACGGCCGGGCCGACCACCACCGGCCCGTCGCCGAACGCGGTCAGCAGCTTCTCGGTGGCTCCCAGCGGGTCGGCCGCCCCGCCGAGCACGATGACCAGCCGGTCGCCGTGCACGCCACCGATCACCTCGACCCCGATCCGGCGGGCCTGCCGGTAGACGGTGTGCAGCACGGCGGCCACCTCACCACCGGGGGACCGGCCCACCGCCACCGCCACCGGTGGCGCGTCCGTCCAGCCCAGCGCAGCCGCCCGGCTGGCCAGCACGTCGGGCGAGTCGCCGCGCAGCAGCGCGTCCACCAGCAGCGCCTGGAGCCGGGCGTCCCACGAGCCGCGAGACTCGGCGGCGCGGGCGTACACCCGGGCAGCGGCGAAGGCGATCTCCCGGGAGAACCGCAGCACCGCCTCCCGCAACGGCAGCTCCTCACCCTCGGCGGCCAGCCGTGCCACCTGCTCCTCGACCACGTCGATGGTCACCTTGATCAGCGCCACGGTCTGCTGGAGGCTGATCGAGCGGGCCAGGGCCTGCGGCGCCGCGGCGAAGACCTCGTCCGACACCTCCTGGGTGCTGTCGGCCGCGCCACCGCCCTGCCGCAGCCACTGCACCAGCGACCGGACACCCGCCTGGGCGACCAGCATGACCCAGGCCCGCTGATCCGCCGGCAGTCCCCGGAACCAGGGCAGGGCCTCGTCCATCCGGGCCACGCTGGCGGTGGCCAGCGCCCCCGCCGCCCGTTCGACCCGGCGCAGCGTGGCCGACAGTTCGGTGCCGCCCGGTTCGCTCACCGCTTCAGACTGGCATGTCCTGACCAGGGTCTCGACACCGAGGGTCGGGTGTGTGGGCCGGGGCCGGCCGACCCGGTACGCGCCGAAGACCGCGTCAGGCCCGGCCAGTACGGTGTCAGGGGCACGCCGGGGCGACCGCCCGACGGGCGATTGGTGAACGTGAGGAGACCGGGATGGCGCACGGGGAGGCCGAGCACGGCTGCGCCCAGGGCGAGCCCTGCCGGCCGGGCCACGAACAGCCGGCGTCCGCCAAGCACCCCCGCCGGACGGGCCTGAACCATCCGGCCGAGCCGGCCGGCTGCTGGGGGCCGGAGCGCGACGACGACCCGCCCGCGCCGCGGCAGCGGGCCGCCGAGCCGGCCCCGCCGGCCCTGCCCGAGGCGGCGCCCAGCCAGGGCTGCCACAGCGGCCTGTCCGGCTGGGCGGGCGCCCACCGGCACGGTGCGGTGCGGCCCCGCAACCGAACGGTCCGCCGCGAGCGCCCCCCGCGCCGCTGGTGCTGACCCGGCCACTCCCCGACTCGCCGGTGGGCACGCGGCCCGCCGGGCAGAGCCGGCGACCGCCCCCGACGAGAATTCGCTGCCCGGTGAACCCGGCGAACCTTCAGCACTAGCGTGGGCAGCGTGAAGGCGATCGCGATCGACGCGTACGGCGCGGCCGACCGGCTCACCCTGCGGGACCTGCCCACGCCGCCGGTGGGCCCGGACACGGTCCTGGTGCGGGTCCGCACCGCCGGGGTGAACCCGGTCGACTGGAAGGTCCGCGAGGGGCACCTGGCCGCCGCGCTGCCGGCCCACTTCCCGCTGGTGCCCGGCTGGGACGCCGCCGGGGTGGTCGAGGCCGTCGGGCCGGCGGTCGCCGGGTTCGCCGTCGGGGACGAGGTGATCGGGTACGTCCGCCGCGACGACGTCCAGCACGGCACGTACGCGGAGCTGGTGCCCGCTCCGGAGCGGACCCTCGCCGACAAGCCGGTGCAGGCGTCCTGGGCGGAGGCCGGTGGCCTGCCGCTGGCGGGCCTGACCGCGTACCAGGCGTTGCAGCTGGTCCGTACGGGCGCCGGCGACACCGTGCTGGTGCACGGCGCGGCCGGCGGGGTGGGGCACCTGGCGGTGCAGCTGGCCCGGGCGCTCGGCGCCCACCGGGTGATCGGCACCGCGAGCGAGGCCAACCACGACTTCGTCCGGTCGCTGGGCGCCGAGCCGGTCAGCTACGGCGACGGCCTGCTGGACCGGCTCCGGGCGGTCGCGCCCGACGGGGTGGACGTCGCGCTGGACCTCTTCGGCGGCGCGGCGCTGGACGTGTCGGCCGAACTGCTGGCCCGGCCCGCCCGGCTGGTCTCCACCGCCGACCCGGAGCACGTCACCCGGCTCGGCGGCAGCTACGTCTTCGTCAGGCCGTCGACGGCCGACCTGAGTGTGCTGGCCGGGCTGGTCGACGCCGGCCGGCTCACCGTGCACGTGGCCCGGACCTTCCCGCTGGCCCAGGCGGCCGAGGCGCAGCGCCTGGTGGAGGCAGGGCACATCCGGGGCAAGGTGGTGCTGGAGCTCTGAGGCGGGCGGCCGACTCAGCGGGTACGGCGGCGGACCAGCAGCGCGATGCCGGCCAGCCCGACGGTGATGACCACGATCACCCCGACGTTGAGCAGCAGCAGCCGCTGGAGTTCCGCCATCGCCGCGTCGATGTCCTGCCCCCGGTCCAGCGGATTCTCCGTGGTGGCCCGATCGCCCCCGCCGACGCCGCCGCCGCTGATCGTGTCGAACTGCGGCTCCAGCGGCACCCCCGCGGTGCGCAGCGCCTCGGACATGTTCAGCCGGCCGAAGAACCAGCCGGCCAGGGTCTTGCTCAGGTCGGGCTGCTTGGCCGGCCGGTAGATCCGGGGCCCGCCCTTGGCGAGCGGGTAGAGGTCGTAGGTCTTCGTCGGCACCTCCCCGGCGAGCACCACGACCGTGTACTTCGGACCGAGGTCCGCCGCCTGCGGGCCGCGTTGCTGGCCGGTCCGCCCCAGCCAGCTGACCTGGTCGAGGACCGCGTTCACCTCGCCGGGCTGGGTGTCCGCGCGCAGCCGCAGCGGCTCGTCCAGCTCGTCGCCGGCAATGTCCACACCGGCCACGGGCTTGGGCTTGGGGGTCGCCGCGTGGGCCGCGCCCGGGGCCGCGAGGGCCAGCGCGCAGGCGGTCGCGATCAGTGCCCCGGCCACGGCGGTCAGCAGCCGCCTCACCCTCCGGACCATCGCCGCCTCCTCGCCCCGTTCGATGGCTGGCTACCGCTGCAGGTCACGCTGTCGGCCGACGGTGGTGGCCGCCCGGCGAAGACCGGTGCCCACCTCAGAAAGACTCCGCGGAACGTCGCTCGGTTGCAGCTGCTGGAACAGTAATTGGAACTATTTGCGATCTGGAACCGACTAAGTGAGCGGCCGATGATCAGCGGCCGGATCGTACCCGGACGGAGGGAATCATGGGGGGCAGGCCCGCTCGCGCGGCGCGTACCTGGTTGATCGTGCTCGCGGTGGCGTTGGGCGGGTCGGTGCTGCCGGCCAGCCCGGCCGCCGCGCACAACTCGCTGACCGGCAGCAACCCGAAGGACGGGGCCACGGTCGCCACCGCCCCGAAGCGGATCGAACTCCGCTTCCTCGCCGCGCCGGCCCCCGCCGCGACCAGGGTCACCGTGACCGGGCCGGACGACGCTTCCGCCTCCGGCGGCGAGCCGACCTTCTCCGGCAGCCGGGTCAGCGTGCCGTTCACCCCGGGCCCGGCCGGCGTGTACACCGTCGCGTACCGGGTCGGCTCGGCCGACGGCCATCCGGTCAGCGGGAAGGTCGTCTTCACCCTGACCACCGGCGCGGCCGCCGTCACCCCCTCGGCCGAAGTGGTGGCACCGACCACCGCGCCGGCATCCCCGACGGCCGAGGCGATTCCGACGGCCGAGGTGACCCCGACGGCCGGGGCCGTCACGCCGTCGGACCCCGCACCCGTCGCCGTGCGCTCGGGGGACGGCGGCGCCTCCGGCCTGTGGTGGGCGTTGGGGGCCGTGGTGGTGCTCGGCGTGCTGGGCGGCGGGCTGCTGCTGCGCCGCCGCTCCGTCCGCCGCTGAGTCGCCTCGGCGGCTCCGGATGACGCCACGCTCGGGTGCGTCCTGAGGTCAGATCAGGCGGACCCGGGCGGCGCGCAGCCGGGCCAGGGTGCGCTCGCGGCCGAGCACCTCGATGGACTCGAAGAGCGGCAGGCCCACGGTACGACCGGTGACCGCGACCCGGACCGGCGCCTGCGCCTTGCCCAGCTTCAGGCCGCGCTCCGCGCCGATTGCCTCCAGCGTGGACTTCAGCGACTCGGCGTCCCAGGACTCCAGCCCCTCGAACGCGGCGATCGCCGCGTCCAGCAGCTCGGCCGCGCCCTCCTTCATCGCCTTCGCCCAGGCAGCCTCGTCGATCAGCGGGTCGGCCAGGAAGAGGAAGTCGACGTTCGGCACGATCTCGCTGAGCACCGCGATCCGGGTCTGCGCCAGCGGTGCCACCGCGGCGAACGCGGCCGCGTCGAACTCCTCCGGCTGCCACGGCGGCGGGGCGATGGTGCCGGTGCCGGTCAGCCACGGCTGGCACTCCGTGATGAAGTCCTCGATCGGCAGCGCCCGGATGTACTCGCCGTTGAACGCGCGCAGCTTCTTCTCGTCGAAGAACGCGGGGGAGGGGTTGACCTCCTCCAGCCGGAACTCCTCCTCGATCACCGACCAGGGTACGATCTCCCGGTCGCCGGAGGGGGCCCAGCCGAGCAGCATCAGGTAGTTGCGCATCGCGGCGGCGAGGTAGCCCTCGTCCCGGTACGCCTCCAGCGCCACCTTGTCCCGCCGCTTGGACAGCTTCTGCCGCTTCTCGTTGACCACCACGGGCACGTGCGCCCAGACCGGCGGCTTGACCCCGAGCGCGTCCCAGAGCAGTTGCTGCTTCGGGGTGTTGGGCAGGTGCTCCTCGGCCCGGATCACGTGGGTGATGCCCATGGTCAGGTCGTCGACCACGTTCGCGAGCAGGAACACCGGGGAGCCGTCGCCGCGGGCGATGACGAAGTCCTCGATCAGCTTGTTCTCGAAGGTCGGCTCGCCGCGGACCAGGTCGACCACCACGGTCTCGCCCTCGTCCGGGGTGCGGAAGCGCAGCGCCCGGCCCTCGCCCGCGGTCAGGCCACGGTCGCGGCAGAAGCCGTCGTAGCCGCCGTACTGGGAGCCCGTCCGCGCCTGCACGTCCTCCCGGGTGCAGTCGCAGTAGTACGCCCGGCCGGCCTCGTACAGCCGCTGCGCGGCGGCCCGGTGCTCACCGGCGTACGACGACTGGAAGTACGGGCCCTCGTAGCTGCCCCGCGCGATGCCGATCCAGTCGAGCGCCGACAGGATGCCCTCGGTCCACTCGGGCCGGTTGCGAGCGGCGTCGGTGTCCTCGATGCGGAGCACGAAGACCCCGCCCTGCTGCTTGGCGTAGATCCAGTTCTGCAGGGCCGAGCGGGCGCCGCCGACGTGGAACAGACCGGTCGGGGAGGGGGCGAAGCGTACACGTACCGTCACGTCCCCCAGCCTACGGCGGAGGCCGAGCCGATTTTGACCGAGGGGGCGGTCAGGGCACGGACCTGATCTTCAACACCAGGGCGCTGCCGAGCAGGGTGACCGCCGCGGTGACCGCGTACAGGGTGGGGTAGCCGCCGAGGTGGACCACGATCGGGGCGGAGAGCGCCGGGCCGAGCACCTGCGGGGCGGAGTTGGCGATGTTGATCACGCCGAGGTCCTTGGCCCGGTCGGTGGCGGCCGGCAGCACCTGGGTGATCAGCGCCGCGTCCACCGCCAGATAGACCCCGTAGCCGGCGCCGAGCAGCAGCGCGGCGACGATCGCCATCGGCCAGGCCGGGGCGACCGCGAGCAGCACCGCCGCCACCGCCATGATCAGCCCGGAGGCGATCACGAAGACCTTGCGCCGGCCGGACCGGTCCGACAACCGCCCGGCCACCACGGCGGTCAGCATCATGCCCAGCGTGTAGAGCAGGATCAGCGCCAGCAGGGCGCCCTCGGGATCGGGCACGCGTACCCCGTCGGCGAGGAAGTACAGCAGGTAGAGGGTGCCGAGCGCGTTGCCGGTCTGCACGAGGAACCGGGTGAACCAGGCCCAGGCGAAGTCGGGGTGCCGGCGCGGGCTGATCCACATCGAGGCGAGCAGGCCGCGCAGCCGCAGCGCCGGCCGGTGCTCCCGGGGCAGCGGGTCGTCCGGGGTGAGCAGCGCGAACGGCAGCGACAGCAGCAGCACCGCGAGGGCGACGGCGGCGTACCCGGCGGCGTTGCCGGTGACCACGGCGGTGACCAGCACCGCCCCGGCCACCAGGCCGAGCGCCTGCGGGATGCCCACCCAGCCGGAGACGCCGCCGCGCTGGGCGACCGGCACCCGGTCCGGAATCGCGGCGGTGAGGCTGGCCAGCATCGCGTTGAAGCAGACCTGGGCGGCGACCCAGCCGAGCGCCACCCCGGCGATGCTGTCCTGGCGGGCCAGCAGCACCAGGGCGAGCGCGCCGAGCACCGCGCCGGACGCGGTCCACACGTGCCGCCGGCCGAGGTGCCGGCCCGCCAGTCGCAGCACGGTCCGGTCGGAGAGCGCCCCGGCGAGCGGGTTGGCCAGCACCGCGGCGAGCGCGCCAAGCCCGGTGACCACCGCCAGCATGGCCTCCTTGTCGCCCGGCGCGATCCGCTCCACCTGCTGCGGCAGCAGCACCTGGATCGGGGTGAAGAAGGCCATCCAGACGCCGAGGTTGGCCGCGAAGATCAGCGCGATCCAGCTTCGCCGGACCGGCGCGGTCGGTTCGGCCAGGGCCGCCGGCAGCGCGGCCGGCGTCGGGTCGACCGTGGTCACGGCCGCACGACGTGGTCGCGGAACCAGGCGTACGACGACTTCGGGGTACGCCGCTGGGTGGCGTAGTCGACGTGCACCAGGCCGAACCGTTTGGTGAAGCCCTCGGCCCACTCCCAGTTGTCCAGCAGGGACCAGACGAAGTACCCGGTCACCTCGACCCCGGCGTCGATCGCCTCGCGGACCGCCCGCACGTGCCCGTCCAGATACGCGATCCGCTCCGGGTCGTGCACCCGGCCGTCGGCGCCGGGCACGTCGTCGTACGCGCAGCCGCTCTCGGTGACCTGGATCGGCGGAAGCGCGTCGCCGTACGTGTCGCGCAGCCGGAGCAGCAGGTCGCGCAGCCCGTCCGGAGCCACCGGCCAGTCGAAGGCGGTCCGCGGGTAGCCGGTCAACGGCACGATCTCGAACGGCAGCGGCGAGTCCTCCTCGGCGGCCCGGATGCCGGTCGGGCTGTAGTAGTTCACCCCGAGCACGTCGAGCGGGGCGGCGATCACCTCGAGGTCCCCGTCGCGGACCACGCCCGGGTCGAAGTTCATCCCCGCCGGGTAGCCGAGGCCGAGCAGCGGATCGGTGAAGAGGCGGTTGTGCAGCGCGTCGTACGCCGCCCCGGCCGCCCGGTCGGCCTCGGTCTCGCCGATCAGCCGGACCGGGGAGTAGTTGTTGGCGATGGCCACCGGGCCGGTGCCGCGGGCGCGCAGCGCGGCGACCGCGAGGCCGTGCCCGAGCAGTTGGTGGTGGGCCACCGGGAAGGCGTCGAGGAGCAGCGTCCGGCCGGGGGCGTGCACCCCCAGGCCGTGCCCGAGGCTCATGTGGATGAACGGTTCGTTGAGGGTGATCCAGAGCTTCACCCGGTCGCCGAGGCGGGCGGCGGCCAGGTCGGCGTACGCGGCGAAGAGGGCCGGGGTGTCCCGGTGCAGCCACCCGCCGGCATCCTCCAGCGCCTGGGGCAGGTCCCAGTGGAAGAGCGTGGCGACCGGGTCGACGCCCGCGTCGAGCAGGGTGTCCACCAGGCGGTCGTAGAAGTCCAGGCCGGTCGGGTTGGCCGGGCCGGTGCCGGTGGGCTGGACCCGGGGCCAGGCGATGGAGAAGCGGTACCCGGACACCCCGAGCCCGGCCAGCAGCGCGACGTCCTCGGCGTACCGGTGGTAGTGGTCGCACGCCTCAGCGCCGCTGCTGCCGTCGGCGATCCGGCCCGGCGTACCGGCGAAGGTGTCCCAGATGGACGGACCCCGACCGTCGGCGGCGGTCGCTCCCTCGATCTGGTACGCGGAGGTGGACACGCCCCATCGGAAGCCGGCGGGGAACTCGGGCATCGGCGGGGTCGTCATTAGCCCTCCCAGAAACGCGAAGCGTGCTCGCGACTCTAGGGGTCCGCCGGGCGACGCGCCATAGGTCCGGTGTGGGCGGTGGCGCAAGGGTTTTCGGCGTGTCTTTTCCGAAGCCGTCCCTTTAAGTCCGATTTAGCGCATACAGTGCGGAATATCGCGGATGTCCTTAGTGGGGGAAAGACGAAATGATCCTCGTGGAACGCAGTGCGCACGTGATGGCGCCGGTGGAAGCGGTCTGGGGCGTCGTACAGCGGGCCGAGCAGCTGCCGGCCTGGCTGGCGGGGGTCCGCGCGGCCGAGGTCCTCTCGGGGGAGGGCTTCGGCCGGCGACAGCTGGTCCAGGCCGGGCGCGGCGCGGCGCACGAGGCCGAGGTGATTGCCTACCAGGAGCCGACCCTGATCGGGTGGCGCGAGCGGGCCAAGGGCGCCGGTGCCCGGGCCGAGGCGCGCACCGAGATCTACGTACAGCTGACCCCGGACGAGGAGGAGAGCGGGACGATCGTGCGGCTCATCGTCGTACGGTGGCCCGCCGGGCCGGTCAAGGCCGCCCTGCTCCGGCTCGGCCTGCGTCGGGTCGGCGCCGACCTGGAGGATTCGCTGGCCCGGCTGACCGACCTGGCCGCCGTCGGCTGACCGAGCCGGTCCCGGCGTCGCCCGCGATGGTGATGGTCCGGCGTTCCCGCCAGGGGCGCCGGGCCATCGTCGACTCAGCCGCCGGTCAGCCGGCCGCCCCCGTGAGCGACACCGGCGCGGGGTGGGGTGGGTGGCGTAAGGGCCCGGCGGGGTCCGCCGGGCCCTTACGCGCCGGGTGGGTCAGCTGTCGCCGCCGGTCTCGCCGACCGGGGCGGCGTTGACGTCCTCCAGCGCGTACTTCTTGGCGGCCTCGGCCGGCACGTGGGCCGGCACCGCGCCGCGGAGGGCGAGCTGGCGCAGCGTCGCGACGGCCACCGACTCGGCGTCGACGTGGAAGTGGCGGCGCAGCGCGTGCCGGGTGTCCGACATGCCGAAGCCGTCGGTGCCGAGCGAGGTGTAGTCGCCGGGTACCCAGCGGGCGATCAGGTCCGGCACCGCGCGCATCCAGTCGCTGACCGCGACCTTCGGCCCCTCGGCGTCGGCCAGCTTCCGCTGGACGTACGGCACCCGCTGCTCGGCGCCCGGGTTGAGCAGGTTGTGCTCCTCGCACTCCACCGCGTCCCGGCGCAGCTCGGTCCAGGAGGTCACCGACCAGACGTCGGCGGCCACGCCCCAGTCCTCGGCGAGCAGCTGCTGCGCCTTGAGCGCCCACTGCATGCCCGTGCCGGAGGCGAGGACGTTCGCCTTCGGCGCGTCCCCGCCGACCTGCGGGGCGGGGGAGTAGCGGTAGATGCCCTTGAGGATGCCCTCGACGTCGACGCCCTGCGGCTCGGCCGGCTGGAAGATCGGCTCGTTGTAGACGGTGAGGTAGTAGAAGATGTTCTCCTGCGCCTCGCCGTACATCCGGTGCAGGCCGTTCTCCATGATGTGCGCGATCTCGAACGCGAACGCCGGGTCGTACGCGACCACCGCCGGGTTGGTGGCGGCGATCAGCAGCGAGTGGCCGTCCTCGTGCTGGAGGCCCTCACCGTTGAGCGTGGTCCGGCCGGCGGTCGCGCCGAGCAGGAAGCCCCGCGCCATCTGGTCGGCCGCGGCCCACAGCCCGTCGGCGGTCCGCTGGAACCCGAACATCGAGTAGAAGATGTACATCGGGATCATCGGCTCGTCGTGCGTGGCGTACGACGTGCCGGCCGCGGTGAACGAGGCGACCGAGCCGGCCTCGTTGATCCCCTCGTGCAGGATCTGGCCGCCGGTGGCCTCCTTGTAGGACAGGAACAGGTCCCGGTCCACAGAGGTGTACCGCTGGCCGTGCGGCGAGTAGATCTTCGCCGTCGGGAAGAGCGAGTCCATGCCGAAGGTGCGGGCCTCGTCCGGGATGATCGGCACCCAGCGCTTGCCGAACTCCTTGTCCTTCATCACGTCCTTGAGCAGGCGGACGAAGGCCATCGTGGTGGCCACCTTCTGCTTGCCCGAGCCGCGCTTGACGTCGGAGAAGCGCTCGCTGCCCGGGATCTGCAGCACCTTGCCGGTGGTCCGGCGGGTCGGCAGGTAGCCGCCGAGCTGCTTCCGCCGCTCGTGCAGGTACTCGATCTCCTCGGACTTCTCACCGGGGTGGAAGTACGGCGGGAGGTACGGGTTCTCCTCCAGCTGCTTGTCGGAGATGTCCAGGTACAGCCGGTCGCGGAAGAGCTTGAGGTCCTCCAGCGTCAGCTTCTTCATCTGGTGGGTGGCGTTGCGGGCCTCGAAGTGCGAGCCCAGCGTCCAGCCCTTGATGGTCTTGGCCAGGATCACCGTCGGCTGACCGGTGTGCTCCATCGCCGCCTTGTAGGCCGCGTAGAGCTTGCGGTAGTCGTGGCCACCCCGCTTGAGGTTCCAGATCTCGTCGTCGCTCAGGTGCTCGACCATCTTGCGGGTGCGCGGGTCGCGGCCGAAGAAGTGCTCCCGGACGTACGCCCCGGACTCCGCCTTGTAGGTCTGGTAGTCGCCGTCGGGCGTGGTGTTCATCAGGTTGACCAGGGCACCGTCGGTGTCCGCCGCGAGCAGCGGGTCCCACTCCCGGCCCCAGACCACCTTGATCACGTTCCAGCCGGCGCCCCGGAAGAACGCCTCCAGCTCCTGCATGACCTTGCCGTTGCCCCGGACCGGGCCGTCCAGCCGCTGCAGGTTGCAGTTGATCACGAAGGTGAGGTTGTCCAGCTCCTCGCGGGCGGCCACGCCGATCGCGCCGAGCGACTCCACCTCGTCCATCTCGCCGTCGCCGAGGAACGCCCAGACGTGCTGCTGGGAGGTGTCCTTGATGCCCCGGTGGTGCAGGTAGCGGTTGAACCGGGCCTGGTAGACCGCGTTGATCGGCCCGAGGCCCATCGAGACGGTGGGGAACTCCCAGAAGTCGGACATCAGCCGCGGGTGCGGGTACGACGGCAGCCCGCCGCCCGGGTGCGACAGCTCCTGGCGGAAGCCGTCGAGCTGGTCCTCGCTGAGCCGGCCCTCCATGAAGGCCCGCGCGTACATGCCGGGGGAGGCGTGGCCCTGGTAGAAGATGTGGTCGCCGCCGCCCGGGTGGTCCTTGCCCCGGAAGAAGTGGTTGAAGCCCACCTCGTAGAGCGACGCGGAGCTGGCGAAGGTGGAGATGTGGCCACCCACGCCGATCTCAGGGCGCTGTGCCCGGTGCACCAGCATGGCGGCGTTCCACCGGATGTACGCCCGGATCCGCCGCTCGATGTGCTCGTCACCCGGGAACCACGGCTCGCGCTCCGGCGGGATGGTGTTGATGTAGTCAGTGGTGGTCAGGGACGGCACCCCGACCTGGCGCTCGCGGGCCCGCTCCAGCAGGCTCAGCATGACGTAGCGGGCGCGCTTTGTCCCGCGCTCGTCGATGACACCGTCGAGCGACTCGACCCATTCGCTGGTCTCTTCAGGGTCGATGTCCGGAAGCTGGCTCGGCAGACCAGCGGTGATCACCGGGCGCTTGCGTTCCGTAGCCACAGGCGTTCCCTCGGTTCTGTGTGGGATAGGTCTCTAGCGCCATCCTGCCCTCTCGTGGCGCGTTCCGTCACGCCTCCCTCCCTCAGACGCGACGCTCAACACAGGTACTCACCAGTAACTTCGGGTTGATCGTCTACGGCGGTGCGCGGCGGGCGCGACTGTGCCGGCGGTGGGGGCGGTTGCCGGCCGGCTGGGGCAGAATGCGCCGTATGCGAAGTGAGGAGATCAGCGTCCAGACCGGGTCCCGGCCGACCGTGCGGGACATCACGGCCGAGGCCGAGCGGTTCGTCTCCGGGCAGGGTGACGGCCTGCTGCACGTCTTCGTGCCGCACGCCACCGCCGGGCTGGCCCTCATCGAGACCGGCTCCGGCTCCGACCACGACCTGCTGCGCGCGCTCGACGATCTGCTCCCGGCCGACGACCGCTGGCGGCACCGGCACGGCTCACCCGGGCACGGCCGGGACCACGTGCTGCCCGCCTTCGTCCCCCCGTACGCCACCCTGCCGGTGCTCGGGGGCCGCCTCCAGCTCGGCACCTGGCAGTCGATCTGCCTGGTCGACACCAACGGCGACAACCCCACCCGCACGGTGCGCTTCTCCTTCCTGCCGGGCTGACGCCCCGCCCGCGCCGCACCCGGGCAGGGCGGCGGCCGGTTCAGCCCAGCAGCCGGCGGAGCTGGCCGGGGGTAGCGGCAGCAGCCCGACGGCGTCGGGATGGCCGTCGTGCACGCGGCCGGTGCCCGCTCCACCAGCCGGCGGTTCCGCCCGGCCCCCGTCCCGGCCGCCGACCGGGAAGCCGCTCCGACCCGCGTGCCGGATGACTCACGATCTGGGTGAGCTGGTCAATAGTAGAGCACCTATATTATTGAGCCCCAGGTACGATGTGGGTCATGGCGCAACCCGCAGTTCCCACCGAGGGCCCCGCCGTGGGCGACCGCTCCGGCCTGGCCGGGGACGCCGTGCGCCGGATCCTGCACATCGCCGCCGCGATGCGGCACCAGCAGGACGAGGAGATCGCCCGGCTGGGGCTCACCCCCGCCGCGGCGCGGGCGCTGGTCGAGCTCGACCCCGACCGTCCGCTGCCCGCCCGGGATCTCGCCGGGCAGCTCCGCTGCGACCGGTCCAACGTCACCGCGCTGGTCGACCGGCTGGAGCAGGCGGGGCTGGTGGAGCGGCGGGTCGACCCGGCCGACCGGCGGCAGAAGGCGCTGGTGGTGACCGAGGCCGGCCGGCGCGTACGGGACCGGGTGCGCCAGGCGATGTCGGACTCCCGACTCCTCGCCGGCCTCACCATCGCGGAGCTGGCCACGCTGCGCGAGCTGGTCTGGAAGGTGTCCGACGGCGGCTGCCCGGAGGGGTGCGGCGAGGGTTGAGCCCGGTCGGGCGGAACGTGTCCGGGTGGGCGACTCTGGCCTCCGTCGGTAATGCTGTCCGACGTGACCACCCCGCACGACCTCGACGACCGGTTCCGCGAGGCGCTGGGCGCGCTCGGCAGGCCCGCCCGGCGCCGTGACCTGGCCGAGTGGCTGCCCGACGGCGGGCCGCTGACCGGAGCGCAGGCGCTGGCCCTCTTCGACGCCCAGCTCACCAGCCGGCTGCTGGACCTCGCCGGCCGGTGGCTGCGCGGCTTCGGGGAGGGCTATTACACGATCGGCTCGGCGGGCCACGAGAGCAACGCCGCGGTGGCCGCCGCCCTGCGGCCGACCGACCCCGCCCTGCTGCACTACCGCTCCGGGGCCTTCTACTGCGTCCGCGCCGTCCAGGCGGCGGGCGACTTCCCGGCCGCGCCCCCCGGCGGACGGCCGGCCGGCGGCGGCGTTCCCGACGACGACAGTGGACCCGGGGCGCACGAGCCGGGCGGAGCGCGGCCTGACGACCCCGACCGCCTGCCCCCGGCGGCCGGCCCGTCTCCGGTTGTCGGCCCGTCTTCGGCCGCCGACCCGTCCCCCGCCGGCGGCCCGACCTCGGCCGCCGGCCGGTCCGTCGGCCCGGCCACCGACGGGGCGGAGGAGGCGGCTGCCGAGGTCAGGCTCGAACCCGGGGGGTCGGCCGTCGACGCCATGGCCACCCGGTCGGGCGGGAGCCCGGACGACCCGGTGGCGCCTGCCGTCGTGGCCGGCGCCGAGGCGGCGGTGGAGGCCGCCGGCGAGACCCGGGCCGGGGCCGGCGGGGCGGCCGCCGGTGTGGACCGGGCCGGCCAGACCGGGGCCCGGGCCACCGCGGAGACCGCCGGTGCGGCCGAGGACGGCGTGCCCGCCCTGCCCGCACCGGATCCCGACGACGCGTACACACAGGCGGCACGGGACGTGCTGCGCGGCATGGTCGCCTCGGCGCGGGAGCCGATCGCCGGGGGCCGGCACAAGGTCTTCGGCCGCGCCGACCTCGCGGTCATCCCGACGACCTCGACCATCGCGTCCCACCTGCCCCGGGCGGTCGGCATGGCGCTCGCCCTGGAACGGCTACGCCGGGTCGGTGGGACCCCGCGGCCCGTCGGCGCCGTGCCCGAGGCCGGCGAGGACCCTACCGCCGGCTCGCCGTGGCCGCCGGACGCGATCGTGGTCTGCTCGTTCGGGGACGCCTCGGTGAACCACGCCACCGCCACGGCTGCGCTCAACACGGCCGGGTGGTACGACCACAGCGGACTGCGCATCCCGGTCCTGTTCGTGTGCGAGGACAACGGGCTCGGGATCAGCGTGCGCTCGCCGCAGGGCTGGGTCGAGGCGACGCTGCGGGCCAGGCCGGGCATCCGGTACTTCGCCGCCGACGGCGCCGATCCGGTCGAGGCGTACCGGATGGCGGACCAGGCGGCGGCCTGGGTGCGCCGGCACCGGCGGCCGGCCGTGCTGCACCTGACCACCGTACGACTGATGGGCCACGCCGGGGCCGACGCGGAGACCGCGTACCGCAGCCCGGCCGAGATCGCCGCGGACGCCGCGCGGGACCCGCTGCTGGCCGCCGCGCGGCTGCTGGTGACGGCCGGCTACGCGACGGGGGAGGAACTGCTGGCCCGGTACGACGAGCGCGGCTGGCAGATCCGCCGGATCGCCGAGGAGGTGCTCGACGAGCCGAAGCTGTCGTCCCCGGCCGAGGTGGTGGCCGAGCTGGCCCCGCGCCGGCCGGCTCGGATCTCCCGGGCGGTGGCCGACGCCGCGGCCCGGGCGGCCGGGCCGAACGCGGGCGCCCGGGCCGAGGTGTTCGGCGGGAAGCCGCCGGAGCTGGTCGGCCCGCTGACCCTGGCGCAGAGCATCAACGCGGCACTCGCCGACGGAATGCTGGACCACCCGGGGATGGCCGTCTTCGGCGAGGACGTCGCCGCCAAGGGCGGGGTGTACGGGGTGACCAAGGGGCTGCGGGACAGGTTCGGGGCGGCCCGGGTCTTCGACACGCTGCTCGACGAGACCTCGATCCTCGGGCTCGGTCTCGGCGCGGGTGTCGTCGGGATGCTGCCGGTGCCGGAGATCCAGTACCTGGCCTACCTGCACAACGCCGAGGACCAGCTCCGGGGCGAGGCCGCGACCATGCGGTTCTTCTCCCGCGGGGCGTTCCGCAACCCGATGGTGGTCCGGGTCGCCGGGCTGGCCTACCAGGAGGGGTTCGGCGGGCACTTCCACAACGACAACTCGGTGGCGGTGCTCCGGGACGTGCCGGGGCTGGTGATCGCGGTGCCGGCGCGGCCGGACGACGCGGCGCCGATGCTGCGGACCTGCCTGGCCGCCGCCGCCGTGGACGGGAGCGTCTGCGCCTTCCTGGAGCCGATCGCGCTCTACCACACCCGCGACCTCTACGCCGACGGCGACGGCGAATGGCTGGGGGAGTACGCCGAGCCGGGCTCGTGGGCCGCGTGCCACGTGCCGATCGGCCGGGCCCGGGTGTACGGGGTCGGCTCCGCCGAGGACGTCACGATCATCACGTTCGGTAACGGCGTGCGGATGTCCCTGCGGGCCGCGGCCACCCTCGCCGACGAGGGGATCGGCTGCCGGGTGGTGGACCTGCGCTGGCTGGCGCCGTTGCCGGTGGCGGACATCGTCCGGGAGGCCTCGGCCACCGGGCGGGTGCTGGTCGTCGACGAGACCCGACGGTCGGGCGGGGTGGGCGAGGGGGTGATCGCCGCGCTGGTGGACGGCGGATACGTCGGCGCGGCGCGAAGAGTGGCCGGACTTGACTCCTTTGTACCATTAGGGCCAGCTGCCCGTCACGTTCTGGTCTCCGAGGAAGCCATTACCCAGGGTGCCCGTACCCTGCTGGCACGGTAAATTCCGTTCCACCCGGTGCGCCACTTGCGCGGGGAGCCACAACTGTGTGGACTTGGCCGGACGGCGTCGGACGACGCCGCGAGCAGGGATGAGATGAGGAGGCACGCGACAGTGAGCGCGACCGCTGGTCAGGCCGCCGACGGGGTACGCAGCCTGGCGGACCGGTTCGGGATCGAGCCGGGGATGGTCGTCATGGAGATGGGCTACGACGACGACGTCGACCAGGATCTCCGCGACGCCCTGACCGACCGCTGTGGGGATCTGGTGGACGAGGACACCGACGAGGTCGTCGACGCCGTTCTCGTCTGGTACCGCGACGGCGACGGTGACCTCTTCGAGCTCCTCGTCGACGCCCTCGGGCCGCTGGCCGACAACGGGGTGGTCTGGCTGCTGACGCCGAAGGCCGGCCGCGACGGCCACGTCGAGCCGAGCGAGGTCGCGGAGAGCGCCCAGACCGCTGGCCTCCAGCAGACCTCCACGGTCAACGCCGGCCGGGACTGGAGCGGCGCCCGCCTCGTGCTCCGGCGCGGGTCGAAGTCCAAGAAGTAGTGCCCGTACGCCACCCGGCGGCGCGCGTCGCCGCGTGTGGCAGGCTGATCGTCTCCAGACTCGACCCAAGGAGTTCGCATGCCCATCGAGGTTGGCGCCGAGGCGCCGGACTTCGTGCTCAAGGACCAGAACAACCAGGAGGTCCGGCTCTCCGACTTCCGCGGCAGGCGGGCCGTGCTGCTGGTGTTCTACCCGCTCGCCTTCACCGGCATCTGCCAGGGCGAACTCTGCGAGGTGCGGGACAACCTCGCCGAGTACGTCAACGACGACGTCCAGGTGCTGACCGTCAGCGTCGACTCGGTGTACTCCCACAAGATCTGGGCCGACCGCGAGGGCTACCAGTTCCCGATGCTGGCCGACTTCTGGCCGCACGGCGCGGTGGCCCAGACGTACGGCGTCTTCAACGACGCCGCCGGCATCGCCAACCGCGGCACCTTCGTGATCGACAAGGCCGGCGTGGTCCGGTTCGCCGAGATGAACATGCCCGGCGAGCCCCGTGACCAGCAGGGCTGGCGCAAGGCCCTGGCCGAGGCCGTCGCCGCCTGATTCCCACCCCAGGCACGCCGTTGCACCGGGCCGGAGGCCGGCAGGTAAGCTTGCCGGAACCTCCGGCCCGCCGTACGGGCGTTCCGGGCGCGTAGCTCAGTGGGAGAGCACTCGCCTTACAAGCGAGGGGTCGCAGGTTCGAAACCTGCCGCGCCCACCACATACCACCAGCACCAACGTTGGCCCGAAGATCAGATTCTCGGGCGATGACGGCAGCGGTGACAGCAGCCGGCCTCACGACAGCCGCCCGTCGAGCTTGCCGAGCGCCTGGCGCATGACGTCAAGGTTGGCGTGCGAGTAGATCTTCAGGGTGATTTTCACGTCGGCGTGCCGGGCG
Source organism: Micromonospora sp. NPDC007271 (assembly GCF_040634005.1). NCBI lineage: Bacteria > Bacillati > Actinomycetota > Actinomycetes > Micromonosporales > Micromonosporaceae > Micromonospora > Micromonospora sp. NPDC007271. The sequence continues at coordinate 163 of NZ_JBEYER010000056.1, read as the reverse complement.
ATGGCCTGGACCACGTGCGGCGGGACACCCAGCTCCATCAGCAGCGACACGACGGTGTGCCGGAGGTCGTGCAGCCGTACGTCGGGACAGCCGGCCGTATTCCGGAGAGCCGCGAAATGACGGTTGAGGTTCCGGGGCTCGATCGGGGTGCCGACCTCGGAGG
>NZ_JBEYER010000055.1:0-48846 GCF_040634005.1 Micromonospora sp. NPDC007271 | reverse complement strand
GGTGCAGCTCGTTGTGCGAGTGCTTCCACTGGTCGGCCGCCGCGTTCCTGCGCTGGCACCGGCCGAGCCGGTGGCCCGCAGGACGCCGGGGTCAGCGGTCGGTGCCGCGACCGCTGGTCGGGGCCACCTGCCCGCCACCGCCGCTACCGGCTGACGCAGCGGCGTCCGCGTCATCCCACAGCTGCAGCAGCAGGCGGTTGACCTCGTCCGGGCGCTGCTGATGCGGGGCATGGTCACCGCGGTAGCGGTGCGGTGATCTCCAAGCCCTTGTCGACTGCCGCGACGAAGCGATCCGCCTGCTCAGGGGCGACTTCATCGACCCAGGCGCGCAGCACCGTCAGGAACCCGATGAGGTCGTGCTGTGCTGCTCGCAGCAGGTCGGGCAGGGCCGACCGGTCGAGGTCGACGTACTGCCGGCTGTCTTCGGGCTGTGCGGGCTGCGGCTCGGGGCGGCGACGAAGGCGGAGGACGTCCAGGACCCCGCGACGCGGTGGCTGGCGTGTGATGCTTCCGTCGTCGGTCCAGACGCGCACCACGTCGCCGAGAAACTCGAACTCTGGGCTCGGGTAGTCCCCCAGGAACACACCGCGTCCGTCGAGCGTGTGGAGCCACTCGCGCCAGTCCCCGATGTCACAGCAGCAGCCGGGCTCCACGGTCACGCCCGTCGTCTGGTCCACCACGAGGAACCCGCCCGGGAGGTACAAGTGGTCGAGGTCGCTGAGGAGGCTCAGTGCCGCGGCCGGCGTTTCGCGGACCGGCACCTCGTCAACGGGACGACTGCCAAAAAGAATCGCCCACACCGCCATGCCCACCTCAGCCGGGGTCATCTGGCCGTGCAGGCGAAGCCACGCGGGATCAGGCGACGCGACCGGCCAGAGGTCGAACGGCACGACGTCCACCGCCACGGGGCTGGCAACTGGTTCCAGGGTTGGCACCGCGCCACGATATCGGCGCGGCGCGCCTGAACGCCCGTCGATGCCTGCTTGATGTGACGGCGAGACGGCCCGCCCTGGCAGGTCGGCGGCAGACAGTGAGGATGGCGGTGTTTCGTTGGGCAGCCATCGGCCCTGGACCGGGTGGCTACGGGTTGACACGATGTGCCCCGTGACTGAGGTAGAGGTTGAGGATCGTGACGATCGGGCATGGCCGAAGGGTGCGATGCCCGTCTCGCTCTTGGTTGGCCCGGCGGTGGTTGCGGCCGGTATCACCGTGACAGCAGCCTCCAATCACGTGGCGCTCGCAGCGGTGTGCCTGTTGGCTGGCCTGGTGGTCGGCTCATCATTGATCGTCATCGGGATCCGTCGGTGGCTCGGCGGTCAGGCGTTCCCGGCCGCGTGCGGCATGGTTTCGGGGTTGGTCGCCGTTGGTGGAATGATTCTCACCTGGAAAACGGGGTTCGTCGGGGCAGGCGGGGCACTCCTCTTGGGGCTTGGCGGCGGATGTCTCCTTGCCAATGTCTGGGCGATCCGATCCGCACGGCGGAACCGTCGGCGGTGAGAGCAGCGCCGTCGGGGTGCGGCCCTTCTGGTCCTGCACCTCGCGGCCCACTCCTTTGTAGGTATGCCCCCTCCCCGGAGAGGCCGGCGGGAGGTACGGTCCATCGCCATGAGCTATGACCTGATCTTCGTGCCCCGAAGCGACGACCAGTCCTGGGATGACGCGTTGGACGCGGCGGAGGAGGCCGACAGCGACGAGCGCCCGAGCGGCGAAGCCTGGGCCCGACTGGTGGCGGTGGCGCGGCAGGTGCTCGGTGAGGTTTCCGTCTTCGAGGGAACCCACCACTACGAGTTGACCCACGAACCGACTGGCATCCAGGTCAGCTACTTCGCAGAAGAAGCTGGCATCACGGTTCCCTACTGGTACCGAGGCGGAGCTGCCCAGGCGATCGTCAAGGCGATGTATCAACTGGGCGAAGCCGTCCAGGCGGTCACGGGCCTGCCCGGGTACGACCCTCAGCTGGAACTGCCACTGTCGGATGCCGTCGCGCAGCCGCAGCTCGCCGTCCGGATCTTCGACGAGGTCGCAGCGTCCTTCGCGGAACGAGGGATCTCCAGTCCCAGCAACGGCTGAGTGACCACCAGGGTGACGGGAATGGTGGCTGTGTGCCGCGCATCGAGCTGGCCACGGACGTTCAGGCAGTCCCGGAAACCGTCTTCGACGCCTGCCTCGACGTTGACCTGCACACCGAGTCCATGGGGACCAGCGCCGAACGGGCGATCGGCGGCGTGACGACCGGCCGGTTGGCGGCCGGTGATGCCGTCACGTGGGAGGCCAGGCACTTCGGCCTCCCCTGGCGGATGACCGTTCGGATCACTGACTACCGCCGGCCGCACGGCTTCACGGACGAGCAGGTCAGCGGCCCGTTCGGCCGGTGGCGCCACGAGCACAGCTTCACGCCGAACTCGGCCAAGTCCTCGACAACCATCATGCGCGACGTCATCGACTTCACCGCGCCGATGGGGCCCGTTGGCGGCCTCGTGGCGAGCCTCATCCTGCGGCCGTACCTGCAACGCCTCATCGCCCGCCGTAACGCCTATCTCGCTGCCAGCGTGGGTCCCCCCACATGACGACCTCGCTGCCGCGCGCGGCCGAGTGCCGGGTACGGGGCGGGAGCCGCCGTACCCGGCACTGTGCCGGGTTCCGTCATTCAGGCAGCACCGCGCTGCCCTTCAGGAAGTTCTTGCCGGTGCCGTCGGCACGGTAGTTGTTCTCCACGTTGCCGGCCGCGTCGACCGAGAACCAGTGGATCCTGGTCCCGGCGGGCACGGTCAGCGTCTCGCCGCCCTCGCGGATGCCGGCGGAGGCGTAGAGCGTGGACGCGTAGGTCGGCGTGCTGCCGTCGAGGGTGTAGAAGACCGCCGCCGGCTCGCTGACCGTGAACGTCACGTCCACCATGCCGGGCGTGGCGCTGCGGGTCACCGACAGGCCGCTCTTCGGCCGCTGGTGGTCGGTGTCGAAGTCCCGGGCCACCCGCATCAGCTCGACGAGACCGTTGGAGAACTCCATCGTCTCGGCGTGCGCCTCGTCCCAGGCCGGCTGGAAGGAGGTGCCGACCTCGAAGTTCCAGGCGTAGATGCCGTACTTGTACCAGAGCATGTCGCCGGAGTTGCCGGCCGCCGAGTACAGCACGTCGGAGATCGGGCCGGTGCGCGCCGGCGTCACCGCCATGTTGCGGTGCCGCTTGATCGCGGTGAGGATCTGCGACGAGGCGCCCCAGAAGAACGACTCCTGGGCCAGCGTCGGCCGCGGCGCCGAGATCCGGCCGGGAGTGGCGTACGCCCCCGGCGACCACATGAAGTAGTTGCCGGAGGAGTGCAGGTTCATCGAGAACTTGATGTTCTTGTGCTGGGCCAGCCAGTCGAGGTTCTTGTCCTCCGGCTCGGACAGCTCGCTGGGCCCGGCGTAGGTGCCGCTGGTGCAGCTGCTGGACGCGCCCGAGTATCCGTCGAAGAGGCTGTACTCGGTGTAGTTGCGGTTGTTGTCCACGCCCCACGAGTTGCGGCCGAGGGCGTCGGCCGCATCGGTCAGCGGGCAGTGGTTGGTCATGTTCTTCCGCTGCGAGGCGTAGTCGTAGAACGAGTAGTGGCCGCCGTCCGGGTTGATCGACGGGGCGATCCAGATGTCCAGGTTGTTGAGCAGCTGCTTGGTGTGGCCGTCGTGGCCGTAGTTGCGCAGCAGCCGCTCGGCGGTCTCGACGGCGACCAGCGGCGGCACCCACTCCCGGGCGTGCTCCTGGGCGTACGCGAGGACACCCATCTTCGACCCGTCGCGGTGCTTGCCGATCCGGATGGCGTACACCGGGTGCGGGTCGCGGGAGACGCTGGCCGGGGCCTTCAGGTTGTCGGTGAGCACCGTCCGGGCGGCGGCCGGGACCACACCGGCACCGGCGTCACCGCGATAGGTGTACGCCCGGACGAGCGAGCCGGCGTTGGCGTTGAGCGCCGCGACGACCTGGGTGGCCGTGCTGGTCACCGTGCCGCTGGCGTTGGTCGCCAGGCTGACCCTGATGTCCTTGCCGGTCATGGTCACCGACAGCGGCCGGCCGGCGGTACCCGGGTTGACCAGCTCGACGGAGATGCCGTTGCCGCCCTCGTGCCCCCACGCCAGCGAGTCGACCGCCACCCGGTTGGCGTTTGTGGTGCCGAGCACCGCCTGCGCCTTGCGGCGGTAGCCGTTCGTCTTGTACGGCAGCTCGACGACCTCGGCGATGTCCGGGAACTCGGCGGCGAGCTGCTGGACCCGCGCGTACAGCTCGGTCGGCGTCAGATAGCTGGTGACGAAGTCCTTCTGGTAGCCCGGGCCCTCCGGGTCGTCGGCCGGGATGGGCAGCCATTCCTTCACCTGGGCGACGGCCACGCCGCCGGTCGGGCTGGTGATCCGGATCCGGTCGGGTCGGGTCGTCACCGTCGAGGCGCCGCGATGGTAGAGGTAGACGCCGGCGTCCACGAAGCGGGAGATGGTCTGGGTGCCGCCCGAGCCCAGCTCCGTGCCAGGGCCGCTGTCCCGGACCACCGTGAGCGTGCTGGTCGAGGTCTGGCCCTGGGCCCACTTCGCCTCGACCGACAGGATCTGGCTGGTGCCGGAGGTGTAGTAGTCAGCGCGGATGATTTTGACGTCCGAGGTGTTCGGGGCGTCCAGCGTCGCGGTGAAGGCCCGGTTCTCCGCGAGGTGCGAGGCGATGGTCGCCTCGCGCTCCTCGATGCGGTCCGCGGAGTCGCCGGGCCGGAGGAGGACGTCGCCGAGCCGGTAGCCCCTGGCACGCAGGAACGCCACCTCGCTGGGCGTGACCACAGCGTGGACGACGATGCCCTGCTCGGTGCGCGAGACGTGGTGGTCGAGGTCGACCCCGGTCGCGACGAGCTCGTCCAGCTCGGCACTGCCGTCGACCAGGACCTCCACCACGCTCGCTGCCTCGTCGGGGAGCCGGTTCAGCTCGACGCTCTCGCCGGCCCCCTCCTCGGCTGCGGGGACGGCGGTGGCCGGACTGACGAGCAGCAGGGCGGACACGGCCGCGACCGCGACCACGGGTGCCCGCCAGCGGCGGCCACCGGAATTGGGCATTCGCATTTCTTCCCTTTCTGTCGGTGGTGACGGAAACCTCGTGCCTCGACGGTTGGCGGAATCGAGGTCGGGTGCTCGGGGCGTGTGCTGGGACCGAACGGATGAGGGGTTGACGACATCGAGGCCGGCGCGGCGCCGGGCCCGGTGGCCGGCGTCCGAATTCACATCGGCAGACATCCAGAAGCGTGACTGTCCACGGGTTGGCCAATCCTGGACCCACCCAGCAGGCTTTGTCAACGATCGGGGTTTCCTCAATGGACCGGTCCGGGCCGGAATCGCGGAAATGTGTGGCGATCAGTGGCCCGACGGCGGTGACGACCGTGCGACAGGCGTAGGAGTCGAAGGCGGCCATCTTCCACAGGTGTCCGATGACCGGACGGAGGGTCGATTCGTAGGTTCGGTGCGACCGTCCCGGCGGTGCCCGTGTCCGTCCGGATGAGGGATCAAGATGCTGGTCGACGGCTGGTGTGGGGAGTGAGGAGCACGGATGCGAAGAGGGAGACTGGCCTGGCGGGCCTCGGTGGTGGCCATGGCGGTGGTGGCCACCGGCCTGCCGGCGAGCGGCGCGCTGGCCCGGCCGGGCGCCGACGAGCGACCCGTATTAGCGATCGACAATGGCGTCACCCAGCCGGTGTTCGGATATGCCGACGCCGTCCGGGAGCGGATTTTCGTCACCTCGGACGTCGACACGGACGGTGACGGAAAGCTGGATGTCGTGGCCATGGACATCATGCGCCCGAAGGCCAGTGAAAACGGGTTGAAGGTTCCTGTGGTGATGGACGCCAGCCCGTACTACTCGACGGTTTGCCGGGGCAACGAAAGTGAATGCAAGGCGGACGTCGACGGCGACGGGCTGAACGACAAATGGCCGCTCTTCTATGACAACTACTTCGTCCCGCGCGGCTACGCGGTGATTCTGCTCGACATGATCGGCACCAACAACTCGACCGGGTGCCCGGTCACCGGCGGCCGGGCCGACAACATCAGCGCGCCGACCGCCATCGACTGGCTCAACGGGCGCCGGCGCGGCTTCGACGCCGCCGGGCGGGAGGTCGTCGCCGACTGGCACAACGGCCGGACGGGCATGATCGGCAAGTCGTACGACGGCACCCTGGCCAACGCCGCGGCGGCGACCGGAGTCGACGGGCTGGCCACCATCGTGCCGATCTCGGCCATCTCGAGCTGGTACGACTACTCGCGCAGCAACGGCCTGGTCACCCGGGCGAACAACTACTCGGGCAGCCTCGCCAACACGGTCACCAACCCGGCCCGCCGGGCGTACTGCGCGCCGGTGCGGACGGCCCTCGGGCAGGGCGGCGACGACACCACCGGGGACTACAACGACTTCTGGGCGGAGCGCGACTACGTGCCGCACGCCGACCAGGTCAAGGCGAGCGTCTTCGTCGTACACGGGATCAACGACGACAACGTTCGCGCGGACCACTTCAGCAAGTGGTGGGAGGCGCTGGGCGCGCAGGGTGTGTCGCGCAAGCTCTGGATGACCGGCACCGGCCACGTCGACCCGTTCGACTTCCGTCGGGCGCGGTGGGTCGACACCCTGCACCGCTGGTTCGACTACTGGCTCCAGGGCATCGACAACGGGATCATGCGGGAGCCGGCCGTCGACATCGAGCGGGCGCCGGACGTCTGGGAGACGGCCAGCACCTGGCCGCTGCCGAACGCCCAGCCGACCCAGGTGTTCCTGCGGGCCGGGAGCAACGGTGCCCCCGGCGGCCTCTCGGTCCGGTCCGGTCCCGGCAACGCCAAGGCGACCTTCCAGGACACGCCCACGATGACCCAGGCCAACGCCATCCGGCACCCGTCGGACCCGGCGGCGAACACCGCCAACCGGCTGGTGTTCCTCTCCGCGCCGCTGGCGGCGCCCCTGCACATCTCGGGCACCCCGATCGTCCGGATCAACGCCACCGTCGACGGCGAGGACACCAGCTTCGCCGGCCTGCTCGTCGACTACAGCACCCGCGAGCGGTTCAGTACCGCCGGTGACGGGGTCCGCACGGTGACCGAGGAGGACTGCTGGGGTGAGACGGCCACCTGGGGTGGCCTGGCCGAGGACGCCTGCTACCGCAAGGTGGAGAAGAACGTCGCCAGCAACCCGCAGGAGCTGGTGACCAAGGGCATCATCGACGGCCTCAACCTGGATTCGCTGTCGGTGTCGACGCCGCTGGTGCCCGGGCAGAAGACCGAGGTCGACCTGAGCCTGCTGCCGGAGGACTACGTCTTCGCGGCCGGCAGCCAGATCGGGGTGGTCCTGCTCGGCTCGTACTCCGGCTACAGCAGCCGGGCCAAGCAGAGCCGGGCCAACATCACCGTCCACTTCGACCGTAGCCGGATCACCCTCCCGGTGGTCGGCGGTCGGCAGGCGGCGGTGGCGGCCGGCCTGTAGGAGATCGCGGGGGAGGGGCGCCGGACCGCCGGCGCCCCTCCCCCGGCACTACCCGGGCTGGTACTGGCCGGTCAGCCGGCCGAGCTTCAGCGCCAGGTGCAGGCAGAGCCGCTCGTTGCCGTCCTTCAGATCGGTGTCGGCGAGCAGTTCCACCCGCTGCAACCGGTAGTACAGCGTCGTCCGGTGCAACCGCAGCCGTTCCGCGGTCGCGTGGGCGTTGCCGGCCAGGTCGAGGTAGGTCTCCAGGGTTTCGAGCAGCACCTGCTGGGCCTCGTCGCCGAGCAGCCGGCCCAATCCCGGATGTACCCGCGCGACGTCCAGGTGCCGGGTGTCGACGCCCGACAGCAGCCGGTAGATCCCCAGATCGGACCAGCAGACGACCGGGCCCAGGGCGGGCAGCTGGGCGCCCACCCGGGTCGCCTGGAACGCCTCCTGGTAAGACAGCAGGCTCTCGTACAGCCGGGGTCGCGGGTCGCCGACGCCGAGGACCGTGCGCGCCACCGAGGAGAGGCCCCGGATGGACCCGCGCAGCGCCTGATCGAGGTGGGCGCCCACCTCCTCCGCGGGCACCCGGCCGGCACTCCGCCCCCCGCAGAGCAGCAGCACCCCGTGGTCGTGCCGGACCAGGTGCAGCGTCTCGCGCGACCCGACCCACTGCCGGGTGGCGACGAGGGCGTGCTCCAGGGCGAGCCGGGCGGCGTCGTCGAGCACGTCGTCCGGGGCCACGACGAGATGGGCGACCAGGGCGGTGACCTGGCCGTCGGTGGCGACCAGGCCGTCGGTCAGCAGCGATCGTACGGCCTCGCGCCGGGCCTCCGGGGACTCGACGAGGAGCGTCCGCGTCGCCTCCGCCTCCCGCTGCGAGGTCAGCTCGCCGAGCAGGTTCTCCCGGTAGAGCGCCAGCGACAGGTCCGGCATCGCCTCGGTCACCACGGAGATGTCATCGTCGGTCATCCCCTCGGCCTCGTCGATGAACCACACGAAGCCCAGCAGCAGGTCCTGGTGCCGGATCGGCACGCACACCCGGGGCAGCAGGTCCAGTTCCGGGGAGGCCGGGGTACGCACCGGCTGCCGGGCCTCCATGATCCCGATCTCCCGCGCCCAGGCGATCACCTCCGGGGTGGTGTGCCGGCGCAGGATCGAGCTGCGGCGCACCCCGTCGATCACCCCGCTGTGCTCGCTGTAGACGACGACCCGCTGGCGCCGGTCCTCGATCAGCGCCGGCCGTTTGACCCGCGCGGCGATCCGGTCGACGATGCGTTGCAGTTCCATGCGCATGCGCTTCTCCCGGAGCCAGCCCGGACCCCGCGAGGTCTTCGCTTGGCTCGGACTGGAAATGTGCTGGTAGGACGGTTGGCCTACCTTCGATGATGTTGGCTCGGTGGTCAATCCCCGTAACCTCACCGCAACATCCGTACCCGGTTGAGCCTCGGCGGTTTCGGCATATGTCGGAAGACCGCAGCGGGTCACCCTCCTAACGTGTGCGGGTGCCGGCCCGAAGGGCCAGGGCGTGCCGCCTGTCGGCGGATACGTCCGCGAGCGGAGTGTCGGGGGAAGGGAACAACGTCGTGGCCGCAACCAGGCCCTGGCAGGGCGTCATCGCCGCCGTCCCCACGCCGTTCCGGGCCGACCTCTCGGTCGACTACGACCGGCTCCAGGAGCACGTTCGCTGGCTCGCCGACGAGGGCTGCCAGGGAGTGACGCCGTGCGGCTCGCTGGGGGAGTACCGGTCGTTGTCCGACGGCGAGCGTGCCGACGTGGTCCGGGCCGTCGTCGAGGCCGCGCCGAGCGGCTGCGCGGTCGTGCCGGGCGTCGGCGGGTACGGCAGCCGGCAGGCCCGGCACTGGGCCGAGCAGGCCCGGGACGCGGGCGCGCAGGCGGTGCTCGCCCCGCCGCCGATCGGATACCCGGGCGGCGCCGCCGAGGTCGTCGCCCACTACCGCGAGGTGGCCGCGGTCGGGCTGCCGGTGGTGGTGTACGCCGACCCGGCCGAGACGCCGGTGGACCTGACGCCGGAGCTGCTCGCCCGCGTCGCCGAGACCGACGGGGTGGTCGCGGTGCGGGAGCGTGACGTACGCCGGCTGCACCACGTCCGCGACCTGTGCCCCCACCTCGACGTGCTGGTCGGGGCCGATGACCTGCTGCTGGAGTTGACCGTGTGCGGGGCGACCGGGTGGATCGCGCACTGCGCCAACGCCCTGCCCCGGTTCTGCCGACGACTGCAGCAGCTGTGCGCCGCCCGCGACCTGGCGGCGGCGCTGCCGCTCTACGCCCAGCTGCACCCCCTGCTCAGCTGGGACTCCCGGCCCGAAGTGGTCCAGGCCGTCAAGCTGACGATGGGGCTGGTCGGCCGGTACGGCGGCCCGTGCCGGCCGCCTCGCGGCCCGTTGCCGCCCGAGACCGAGGCACGGGTGCATCGGGACCTGCGGCGGGCGCTGCGGGCCGCCGCCGACGGGTAGCCGCGCCGGGGCCCGGCGACAAGTGTCCTGCACGTGTCGGAAGTGGCGGGTCCACCTGCCGACATCTGCACGGTGACCACCGAGCCGGCCGGCTCCTAGATTCGGATCGGGCGTGATCATGCCGGACGGCGAGTCCGCCCGGCTCGAATCGCCCGCCTTCAACCCCCGAGTGAAAGGTGATTCGATGCACCTTCTGCCCACCCGGCGTGCGGCGTGGCGTTCGGTGCTGGCTGCCGCGGTCACGGCCGTCCTGGTCGCCGCCGGCTCCGCCGGGCCGGCCTCCGCCGCACCGGGCGATCAGCCGGACGGGCCCGCCCCGTTCCATGCGATCGACCCGCAGCACTGGCAGAACCCGGACACGATGACCTGGGACGACTACAAGCCGGTACCGAACAAGAACTGGGCCGACCCCACCGTGCGCGGGTCGGTCCGCAACTTCAACATCGCGCTGGTCACGCTCGACTACCCGGACCAGCCGTTCGTCATCACCCAGGCGGCGAAGTCCTCGGTCTTCGGCAACCCGCAGGCGAGCGCGGCGAACGTGCCGCGGGAGCGTGTCGCCCAGTTCTACACCGAGTTCCTCAACAAGCCCAACGAGCTGAACCGGGGACACACCCTGCACGAGTACTGGATGCAGGACTCCAACGGCCGCTACGGCGTGGACCTCACCGGTTTCGGCCCGTTCAAGATGCCGTCGAAGTCGTACCAGTACGGCATCGACAACAGCTTCAACCCCGGCGCCTGCCCGTCGGGGGAGGCGTGCAGCCGGAACATCCGTACCGACGGGCTGGGCGCCTGGCGCGCGGCGGTCGGCGAGGAGGTGGCCAACAGCTACGAACTGGTCTTCATCCTCTCGGCCGGCCAGGACGAGTCCTCGACCTGGCAGGAGTTCGGCCAGATGATGTTCCAGAACAAGGAGGACGTGCCGGACGCGTGGGGCCCGCCGGACCCCAACCTGCCCAACTACGCCAAGACCCGGTACGTCGACTGGACGTCCTGGAAGGCCGCGGCCACCATCTGGCCGAACGCGGGCGGTGGCTCATCCACCCAGGCGGAGAGCTCGGGCATGGGCGTGTACGCGCACGAGCTGACCCACCTGCTGAGCATCGGGGACAACTACAACAACCCGTACGGGGTCCCGCTGCGCCGCGCGTACACCGGCATCTGGAGCATGATGTCGCGTGGCTCCTTCAACGGTCCGGGCGGGCCGCACACCCGCTGGCAGATCCCACCGGTCAACGGCGGCTCGATGGGCTCGCTGCACATGCTGCGGGACAAACTGAAGATCAAGCTGCTCGGTGAGGAGCACGTGCTGCGGCTGTCCCGGGAGGGGCTCGCCACCTCCGGCCTGGTGGTCGCCGACGTCACCGCCCGCGCGGTGGACGCCGGGGACGGCCTGACCGGCATCAACATCGCGATGAACCAGGACCGCTCCCCGGCGTGCAACGTCAACACCGACCCGCTCTGCGACGGCGGCCGGTACAACAACTACACCGTCGAGGTCGTCGACCGGATGGGCGCGGACTCGTTCACCCCGGACAGCGGTGTGCTGCTCAGCAAGACCAAGAACGCCGACAGCGCGCCGTTCGTGTGGGTGATCGACGCGAATCCGCAGGACATCGACATGGTGGACTTCTACCAGCCGAACGGCACCCCGCAGAAGATCACCATGGGCGACTACCGGCAGCTGTCCGACGCGCTGTTCCACGCCGGCGCCAACTCCGGCAGCGAGTACGAGTACGTGGACGAGGCCAACCGGCTGCACTTCTACGTGCTCAACCTCCGCCGGGACGCCGACGGCGTGCTGTCGTACACGGTGGCGGTCCGGTCGCTGGACGGCATCGGCCCGAGCGAGCACGGCGTGGCCCTCTCCAAGGGCTCCCTGATCACCCGGGGCAAGCCGGCCGGCAAGGGCGCGTTCTGCACGTTCGACCTGACCAACACCGGGACGTACGTGGCGGGCGAGCAGTCGCACCCGGAGGACGCCAGCGCGTACCTGAAGTCCGACGTGTACCGGCTCTCGGCGACCGTGGCCGGCAAGGGTTGGCGGGTGGAGGTGCCCAACGAGCTGGCCACGGCCCAGTTCGGCGCCACCACCCCGGTCGACGTCTCCGTCGGCGCGACCGGCGACGCGGCGGCGACCACCCTGGTGACGCTCACCGCCACCTCGGAGAGCGACCCGAGCAAGACCGTGACCAGCCAGTGCCGGGTCGAACGACCCCGCGCGCTGATCAGCTGACCCACGAGACGGCCCGGGGCGGTGGGGGACCCTTCGCCCCATCGCCCCGGGCTCCGTCCCGACGATCTGGGAGGACCGATGAGACGCCTGCTGGCCCTGCTGTGGCTGCCGTCGCTGCTCGCCGGCGCGCTGACCGCCTGCGGCGGCGCCGAGGAGGCCCGGTCGGCGATGACCGTGCGGGTGCTCGTGCGCGACATCAACATCCGGCCGGAGGGCGTGGCGTGCGCCGGCACCGGCCCCTACACCCACTTCCACAATCGGGCGCCGTTCCAGGTGATCGACGCCGCCGGCCGCACCCTCGCCGAGGGCTCGCTGTCGTCGGGCACGTCCGTGGCGACCTTCGAGGAGGACCTGGAGGTGGCGCGCGTCCCGACGTACTGCGAGTTCGCCGTGCCGGTCAACCTGGTCGCCCGGGACACCTACCGGCTGGTCGTCGACGGCCACCCGCCGATCGACCTGACCCCGAACAGCAGCGAGGGGCCCGCGCTGGTCGCGGTGGTGCCGTCGTGACCCGCGGGTACGCCGCCCGGCTGGTCGCCGGGATGCTGACGCTCCTCGCGCTGCTCTCCCCGGCCGCCTGCTCCGACGACGCGCCGGCGCGGCCGGAGCCGGTCTCCGGTGGGGCCGGGGTACTGCCCGGCCCGGTGCCGGCGGGTCTCGCGCTGCGGCCGGCCCCGTCCGGTGTGCCGCGTGCGCCGGCCGTCACCGGCCCGCTCACCGACGGGAGCGCGGTCGCCTTCGCCGACCTGTGGGCCGACCGTCCGGTCGTGCTGGTCTTCTTCAGCTCCTGGTGCACCCTCTGCGCGCAGCGACAGGACGCGCTGAGCGAACTGGCCCGCACCCACCGGGACCGGGTCGTCTTCGTCGGGGTGGCCACCGAGGACAAACCGCAGGATGTGCAGCAGTACCTGCGGGAACACCGGGTGGAGTATCCGGTGGTGGTCGACGGCGACGGCGCGATCTGGCAGGCGTACGCGGTCCGCGAGCCACCGGCCGTGGTGATGATCGCCAAGGGCGGCGCGCTGCTGCGCGGCTGGCCGGGCGGGGTCGACGCGCCGACCCTCGACGGCAAGCTCCGCGAGCTGGTTCTTGCCTCCTGACCGGCGCCGGTGGCCGCGCCGGTCAGGGGCGCGGCGCGACCGGACGGCCGCGTCGTCAGCCGGGCTCGTCGAGCGTTCGGCGCTGCGGGTAGACGGTCTCGCCCCGGGCCAGCATGGCGACGAACTGCGCGATCCGGCGCTGCCGGGTCTCGGCCCGCTTGGCGGTGGCGAGCCGGTGCAGGACGGCGTACCGGTTCCGGGCGGTGAGGATGTCGAACATGGCCCGGGCCCGGGGCTCGGCGGCCAGCGCGGCGGCCAGGTCCTCGGGCACCTCCGCCGTCGACTGCCCCGCGTACGCGGCCTCCCAGCGGCCGTCGGCCTTGGCGCGTTCCACCTCGGCGAGCCCGGCCGGGTGCATGCGGCCCTCGGCGAGCAGCCTGGCGACGATGCCGACGTTCCGCGCCGACCAGGGGCTACGCGCTCGGCGCGGCGTGAACCGCTGGCGGTAGGTGTGCTCGTCCCGGCGCTTCACCTGGCCGTCGATCCAGCCGTGGCAGAGGGCCTCGTCGAGCGCCTGGTCGTAGTCGAGGGTGGTCGGGCCGGCGCTGCCGCGCTTCGCCAGCACCAGCCACACGCCCTTCGGGTCGGCGTGGTGTGCGCCGAGCCACCGCCGCCAGGCGTCCGCATCCGCGACGATCAGCTCGGGCGGTTCACCGGGCGGTGACCCGGCGCGGTCCCCGGCGGTCACCGCGGTCTCCGGGTCCGTGACGGCGACAGGGTCGGCAACGGGCTCAGCGAGGGCGACCAGGTCGGCGTCGGTGTCGGCCGGTCGCTCGGGCTCGGGCTGGGGGTGGGGCTGGGGTGCGACGGCGTCGCGGTGGGCGTCGGCCGAGGGGAGAGCGTCGGGGACGAGCTGGGCGGCGCCGGCCGGTCCGTGGTGGGCGGCGGGGTGTCGCCCGGGAACTTCGGCTCGTCGAACCGGTACTTGTCCGGGTCGAGCTTCAAGGCCGCGGTCGCCTGCTCCATGAACTGTCGCCAGATCGGCCCGGGGCCGGTGGACCCGTACACCTCGTAGCTGCCGTCGCTGGTCTTCAGCGGCTTGCCGTCGGTGGTGCCGAGCCAGACCGCGGCCGCGAGGGCGCCGGTCCACCCGACCATCCAGGTGTGCACGTTCTGCGTGGTGCTCTGCCCCGCCTGCCAGGTGCCGGTTTTGCCGGCGGAGTCCCAGCCGTTGTCCAGCTTGGCGGCCTTCACCCGGCGCAGGGTCCAGTCGAGCTGGTTGATCGCCTCCTCGTCCAGGCCGAGGTCGGTCTGCGCCAGCTGCTCGGTGTAGATCTTGTCCTCGCCCTTGGTCACCGAGCGGACGAAGTGCGCCTCGGCTCGCTTCCCGCCGGCCGCGAAGGTCGCCATGCCGTTCGCGTGGTCCTGCACGGTGATGCCGTACTGGCCGATCCCGACCTCGGTGGAGAAGCGCTTGGCGGCCTCCGCGGCCGGCTTGTCGCGCAGGTCCACCCGTTGCGGCTGCGGGTTGCCCTGCTCGGTCGCCCACATCGAGTCGACCCCGGCCCGCTTCGCCATGTCGATGACCTTGGCGATGCCCAGCTTCTCGGTGAGCTCGAAGTAGGTGACGTTCAGCGAGGCGACGGTCGCCTCCCAGAGCGCGCAGTCCGGCTGGCAGGCGGCGTGCTCGGCGTTGCGGATCGGGCCGGCCGGGCTGCCCTTGGTGCGCCCCGACTCGGGAAACTCCTTGGTCTCCGGCGAGTCGAAGTGCCGCTTCACCGAGATCTCGTCCTTCACCGCAGCGGCCAGGTCGTACACCTTGAACGACGACCCGGGCGGATGCTGGCCGAATCCGCGGGCCTGGCCGTTCTCGTCGTAGTACCAGCCGGCGTAGTCGGCGCCGGTGCCGCTGTCGCCGCCGTAGTAGCCGAGCACCCGGCCGGTGCCCGGCTCCACCGCCACCAGCGCGGCCTGCCAGTTCTTCGGCTGGTCGCGGACCGCCTCCGGCGCGGTGTCGCGGCGGATGTCGGCGGCCGCCTCGGCCGCCTCCTGGACCCGCTTGTCGACGGTCGTGACGATCTTGTAGCCACCGTCGCGGATGACCTCGTCCGGCTTGCCCTGGAACTGTTCGGTCTGGCGCAGCTCGCTGAGCACGTGGTTGACCACGAGGCCGGTGGGCCGGTCGAGCCCGGACCGGCCGGCGTTGGGGTCGATCGGCTTGACCGTGTCCGGGTACGCCAGGTTCGCCGCCTGCTCGGGCGTCAGGTAGCCCAGCTTCACCATGCCGTCGCGGATGTAGTTCCAGCGGTCGATCGAGTTCTGCCGGGCCCTGGCGTTGCGTCGCGGATCGTAACCGGGCGAACCCTCCGGGTCCGCCGGGTCGGCTTCCGGCTGCTTCACCATCGCGCAGAGCACCATCGCCTCGGCTTGGGTCAGCTGCTGGGACGGCGGCGCGTCGCGACGTACCGTCTTGCCGAAGTAGGTCTGCGCGGCCGCCTCGATCCCGTAGGCACCGCGGCCGAACGGGACCGTGTTGAGGTAGAAGCCGAGGATCTCCTCCTTGCTGTACTTGTCGTCCAGCTTCCAGGCGATGACCGCCTCACGCAGCTTCCGCGAGTAGGTGACCCCGCGCAGGTCGGCGGCGACCCGCGCGTACTGCTGGGTGATGGTGGAGGCGCCCTGCCGCTGCCCGCCGGTGAGGTTCGACCAGGCGGCGCGGAGCACGCCGCTGAAGTCGATGCCCTTGTTGGTCCAGAAGGTGCGGTCCTCGGCCGCCACGATGGCCTGCTTAGCCGAGTCGTTCATCTGGTCGTACGGGACGATCGTGCGGTTCTCCTCGCCCAGCTTCGCCATCGGGGTGCGGCCGTCGGCGTAGTAGACGGTCGTCGACTCGGGAAGTTTGAGGTCGGTGGGCGTGGGCACGCTGTCGAAGTAGTAGCCGCCGGCCACCAGGCCGGTGCCGGCCAGCAGCGCGAAGACCGCCAGGAAGATCAGGAAACGCTGCCGTCGGCGCTTCCGCCCCCGAGTCGGGGCGGTGGCAGCGCCGGCGGCGTCGTTGTCATCGGTTGGAAGCATCCGCACCCGTTACCCTCCGACTGTTCGGCCGAATCGTGTCCCTACTCGGCCTGCCACCGTAGTAGACCTGCGCAGACGCCGCCCGAGGCTTGCCGGGTTCGGGGTGGTTTCCGCCACCGCCGAGACATTGACAGCCGCATCTGGACGGGGCATCGTCGGACCAGCCTCGGGAACGCTCCCATCGGTCGTTCCCCTGTCCGAGCAGGAGCGATGACGTGGCCCTGACATCCTCGAGGCGGCGTGCCGCCACCGCCCTCGCCGCCGTCGCCGTGGCTCTCGCCGCGGCCGCCGCCGTCCCGGCCGAACCGGCCCGAGCCGGCATCCGCGACGCCGTCACCTTCTACACCCCGCGCCCCGACCACGGCGCCGTCCGGCAGATCGCCGCCCTGACCGCCGCCGGGCAGTACCGCCAGGCGGCCGAGCTGGGCACCATGATCGGTACGCCCCAGGCCGTCTGGGTGACCGGCGGCTCGGGGCAGGCGCTGACCCGGTCCGTGCAGGCCGAGGTCAAGCGGGCGACGGGCAAGAAGACGGTGCCCGTGCTGGTCGCGTACAACATCCCGTTCCGCGACTGCTCCCAGTACTCGGCCGGCGGGGCCACCTCGGTCGCGGAGTACCGGGCCTGGATCGACGCCCTCGCCGCCGGCATCGGCGACCACGAGGTGGCGGTGATGCTGGAGCCGGACGGCCTCGGCATCATCCCCTGGTACACCACCATCAACGGCAGCCAGGAGTGGTGCCGCCCCGCCGAGGCGGACCCGGCCACCGCCGCCGCCGACCGCTTCGCCATGCTCAACTACGCGGTCGACACGCTGACGGCCCGGCCGCGCACCAGCGTCTACCTCGACGGCACGCACAGCGCCTGGCTGGGGGTCGGCGACCTCGCCGACCGGCTCGTCAAGGCCGGTGTCGGCAAGGCCGACGGATTCTTCCTCAACGTCTCCAACTACGAGACCACCGAGCGCCAGCTGAAGTACGGCAACTGGATCTCCAAGTGCGTCCACTACGGCACCCGGGGCCCGGAGTGGGCACGCGGGCACTTCGACTGGTGCGCCAGCCAGTACTACCCGGCCGACCCCGCCGACTTCAGCACCTGGGTTCGCACCGACGCCTGGTACGCCGAGAACGTCGGCGCCGTGCCGGCCGATCGGCTCGCCCACTTCGTCGTGGACACCAGCCGCAACGGGCAGGGGCCGTGGACCCCGCCGGCCGGGGTGAGCTGGCCCGACCCGCAGACCT
This sequence comes from Micromonospora sp. NPDC007271, assembly GCF_040634005.1. NCBI lineage: Bacteria > Bacillati > Actinomycetota > Actinomycetes > Micromonosporales > Micromonosporaceae > Micromonospora > Micromonospora sp. NPDC007271. The sequence continues at coordinate 31,329 of NZ_JBEYER010000055.1, read as the reverse complement.
GGTGCAACCCGCCGAACCGGGGCCTGGGCGCGCGTCCCACCACGGCCACCGGTGACCCGCTGGCCGACGCGTTCCTGTGGGTGAAGACGCCCGGCCAGTCCGACGGGGAGTGCGACCGGGGCACCGGCACCGGGCGCGACCCTGCCCGGGGCGGCATCGCCGACCCGGCCGCCGGCGCGTGGTTCGACCAGCAGGCTCTCGAACTCGTGACGTACGCGAACCCGCCGTTGCGCTGACGGCCCGGCCGGGGCGGTCCCTCGTCGCGGGGCCGCCCCGGCCGGTCCTCGGCGGTGGGTCGGTTCCGCCCTAGCGCAACGCCCAGCCGTTGGCACGGTCGTTGCGCCTCAGCTCGGTCGGGCGTGCCGGCCAGCGGATGTTGCCGCTGGAGCGGCCGGTCCAGAACGGCGACAGCCGCCACATCGGGTGGGTGGTCGTGCCGCCGGGCACCGGGAAGGGTTCCCGGTCGGTGTATCCGTGCTGGTGGAAGAGGTCCCGGTCCGCCTCGCTGAAGGCCTCCGCGTACGTCGGCAGGCCCAGCGTGTCCATCCAGCGCTGCGCCCCGGTGAGGACGGCGGCGGCGCGCCGCGCCCGGGACCGGCCCGGCGCGGCCAGCAGCGCGAGATGGTTGTGCGCCGCGACGGGACGCCGCGCGACGAGGGCCCGGTCGAGCAGGTCGAAACGGTCCCGGTGCTCGCCGCACGCCTCGGCGAGGCGGTCGGCGTATCGCGCCGGTGGTGGGATCGGCCGGTAGCGGTGGAACCAGACGGCCGCCGCCGATCCGTCCTGGAGCAGGAACGCGTCGCCGAAGAGCAGTGCGTGTTCGGTCCAGATCCGGGCCACGGCGGCGAGCACGGACGGCCGGCGCAGCTCGTCGGGGACGAGCCAGGCGCCGAGGGCGGTGGGGTGGAGGGCGTCGGCGACGAGATCGGCGATCCAGCCGATGTCGCCCCACCGCGCCCGGATGACGGGAGTGGTCACGCTCATGGGTAACTCCTGGTCACCATCGTGATGGATTACGTCGGGAAGGGCGCCGGCGCGGGGCGCGCGGGGCGCGGGCCACCAGGGGCCGTCAGGTCGACTGGGAGTACGTGAAGCCACGGTGCCGCCGCCGCGGACGGCGGCGTGCGGGCGCCGGTCAGGCGGGCCGGGTGCCCGGGCGGGGGGAACGGGAGCGGAGCACGTCGCCGTCGGACGGGTGGCAGCCGTGGCCGGACAGGACGGGTGCCGCCCAGGCGACGGCGGAGGCGTCGGCGAGGTGGCCCGGCAGGCCGCCGGACGGGACGATCTCACCACCACCCGGGATGTGCTGGACCGGTGCGGAATCGGCGTCCGACCGGAGCGGGCGCGACGCGCCCGGCCCGGTGCCGTTCGACGCGGACCAGCCCGCCGTGGCGTGCCGGCCGGTGGCCGCCCCGCCCCCGGCGGACCCCGCCCATCCCGGGGCGGCCGCCACCGACGGGCCGGCGGTGATGGCCGGCGGGGCGGGCGGCGGCGCTGGGGCCTGGTCGGCCGGCGGTGGGATCTGGTCGGCCGGGCCGGCCCCCGGATCGCTGGTCGGCGGTGGTGGGCCGGTGGGCGGGTCCAGCGGGTCGGTCACCGGCTCGAGCGGCTTCAGCACCGGATCGAGGGGCTGGAGTACCGGCTCCAGCACCTGCCAGACCGGAGACAGGACCGGGGCGAGCGGCTCGGTGACCGGAGCCAGGACGCCGGCTACCGGCGTGAGGATTCCGGTGCGGACCGGTTCGGTGACGGGCGTCAGGACGCCGGCTACCGGCGTGAGGATCCCGGGCTCGGTGACTGGGCGGGGCGTGTCGGCCGCCGGCGCGGACCCCCTGGCGGGCGTCGGCGGGTCGGTCCGCGGCGGCGCGACGATCGGGTCGGCGGGGCGGGTCACCGGGCCCCGGCCGGGCCTGGGCGCGGCCTCGGGGGTCGGCGGCCTGAGCCGCCGGTCGGCGCGCCGGCTGGGGCAGGCAGGTGCCCGCGGCGTCGTCCGCTTCGGCGTGACCCTGGTCGCTGGCGGGGCCGGCGGGGTGGGCTCGGCGGTGTCGCCCTCGGCCGGATCGGGTGCGGCTGGGGGCACCGCCGGCGGCGTGACCGGGTCGAGGACCGGGCGGAGGACGCCGGTGACCAGGTCGAGGGTGGCTTCGATGGAGACGACGGGTGGCCGGTCGGCGGCGTATGTGGTGGTGGCGGCGGTGGCCTCGTGGGCGGCCCACGCGGTGGTGGTGGCGGCGGCCTCGTGGGCGGCCCACGCCGCGAGCACTCCGCCGAGCAGGAGGCCGAGGCGCAGCGCGCTCCGCGTCAGCTTCCCGCTTCGTCGAGTCATCCCGGCACCCCTCCGACCGGCGGCCACGCCGACGATCAACGCCCGTACTGTACCGAAAGCAGTCGCTCGATCACAGCCTGCGGCTGATCGGAATCGGGCGCGTCGCGTCCGCCGAGGAGTGGCCGCGCCGGCCATCGGGTACCACCGGAGCCATGAGCACGAGCATGGTCGGCCGTTCCACCACCGCTGCCGCGTCCGCCCCGCCGGTCGGCACCGTCGCGGTCGTCGCCCACCGGAAGAAGATTCTCGGCGGCGGCCTCGACGAACTGCGGACCCACCTGACCGGAGCGGGGCTCGAACGGCTCCTCTGGTACGAGGTGCCGAAGAGCCGCAAGGCGCCGAAGCAGGTTCGCAAGGCGCTCGACAAGGGCACCGAGCTGGTCCTGGTCTGGGGCGGCGACGGGATGGTGCAACGTTGCGCGGACACCCTGGCCGGATCGGACGTGCCGATGGCCGTCCTGCCCGCCGGTACCGCCAACCTGTTCGCCACCAACCTCGGCATCCCGGCCGACCTGCCAGAGGCGGTCCGGATCGCGCTGTACGGCCGGCGGCGCCGGCTGGACCTGGGTCGGCTCAACGGGGAGCACTTCGCCGTGATGGCCGGCGCCGGCTTCGACGGGGAGCTGATCCGGGAGGCCGACCGCAAGCTCAAGGGCAGGCTGGGGCGCGTCGCGTACGTCTGGACCGGGCTGCGGCACGTCCGTGGCGAACTGGTCCGTACCCGGGTCCGGGTGGACGGCGCCGACTGGTTCGACGGTGAGGCCAGCTGCGTGCTGTTCGGCAACGTCGGCACGATCACCGGCGGCATCCCGGCCTTCGACGACGCCCGCCCGGACGACGGGGCCCTGGAGGTCGGCGTCTCCACCGCCAGCGGCGCGGTGGACTGGGCGCGCACCCTGGGCCGGATGGCCGCCGGACGGCCGGCGGACTCACCGTTCGTCCGCGTCACCCGCGGTCGCAAGGTTCGCGTGCGCTTCGCCGCGCCGAAGACGTACGAGCTGGACGGCGGCGCGCGAGGCACGGCCAGACGGTTGAAGGTGACCAGCGTTCCCGGGGCGCTGACCGTCTGCTGCCCCGCCTGACGAGCGCCGGCTCTGCCGCGCGGTCAGCCGCCGGGTCAGCCCGCGTACGGCCGCGGCGCACCCGATCCCGACGGCGAGCGAGGCGATCAGCGCCAGCTCCGGTGACCACGGCCCGATCAGCGGCATCACCTGCCAGTGGGTCAGGTAGATGTAGAGCGAACTGCCGGCCAGCACGGCGGCCGCCCGGTTGACGGTCGGCCGGCTGGGCAGCCGCGGCACCCAGACCAGCAGGGCGAAGCCGGCGACGACGAACGCCTCCCGGTACGGCTGGCCGAAGAACCCGGGCACGGTGAGCGCGGCGACGACGGTGACCACCACCCGCTGCCCGGTCCGGTCGGCTCGGGCGGCCGCCCAGCCGAGCGCGAAGAGCCAGCAGGTCACCACCGCGTCCGGCACGTTCCCGCGGGTGGCGAGGCCCGGCACGTCGTACCGGGCGACCAGGCCGAGGAGGGCGAGCGCCAGCGGCAGCCCGAACGGGTACCGGCGTTCGATCCGGTCCACCGCCGGCACGGCGATCAGCGCGGCGCCGGCGAGCAGGATGTAGACCAGCGCCTCGATGAACCAGAAGTGCCACTCGGTCGCCCCGTCATGCGGGCCGAGGAAGCTGTTGAGCAGCAGCAGATTGGTCAGCGTGTAGTCGCCGGTCACCGCGCCGGCCAGGGCGATCCAGGCCACCGACGGGAGCACGATCCGGCCGACCGCGCGTACGGCGGCGCGGACCCGCTCCCGCCGGGGCGCGGTGGTGAGCTGGAAGCGGGCGAAGTTGAACCCGGCGACGGCGAGCAGCAGATGGGCCCCGCCCTTGATCGTGAAGACCGGGATGTGCGAACCGACGATCGCCACGATCGCCAGTGCCCGCAATGCCACGCCGGTCTCCAGCACCCGGCGTCGGGCCGGCCGGTCCGACGCCGGTCGGACCAGGTCCCGGATGGGGACGGTGTGCCAGTCGGCGGGGAGATCGCCGAGGAGTTCCTGCAGGCGGACGGAGGCTTCGACGTAGGAGAGGGAGTCGCCGCCCAGGTCGACGAAGCTCTGGTCGGCGCTGACCTCGGGCTGGTCGAGCAGCTCGGCGTAGAGCCGGCAGAGCTGGTCCGGGTCAGCCCCGGAAGGCACGGCCGCGGCTGCCGGCGACGCGGCCAGGGCGCGGACCGCCCCCAGGTCCGGCTTGCCGTTGCCGAGCCGGGGCAGCTCGGCCAGCACGTGCGCGCGGACCACCCGGGCCGGCAGCCCCGCCGCGGCGGCGGCCAGGCGCCGCACCTGGTCGGGGTGGCGGGCGCCGGTCGCGGCCACCACCAGCTCGCGGTCCGTCCCGACGCAGTACGCCTCGACGCCCGCCCGGCGCAGCCGCTCCTCCACCCGCCGGGGGTCGACCCGCAGTCCGAAGATCTTCGTGAATTCGGCGACCCGCCCGACGATCTCGTAGAGGCCGTCCGGGCCGCGCCGGGCCACGTCCCCGGTGGACAGCTCCGTGACGGTGCGCCCGAGGGCCAGGTCGCCGGGCTGTTCGGCGTAGCCGAGCATCACGTTGGGGCCCGCGTAGACCAGCTCGCCGGTGTCCGGGTCGGGTCGGTCCGGCAGCGGGCACAGCCGGAACGACCCGCCGGGGATCGGCACCCCGATCGCCTCCGGCCGGCGCTCGGCCAGCTCCGGCGGCAGGTACGCCATCCGGGCGGTGGCCTCGGTCTGGCCGTACATGACGAAGAACCGCCAGCCGTGGCGGCGGCCGAGCGCGGCGTACCGGGCCACCCGGTCCGGGTCGAGCCGGCCGCCGGCCTGGGTGAGGTAGCGCAGGTGGGGCAGGCGCATCCGAGCGAAGCCGACCCGGTCCAGCAGGTCGAAGGTGTACGGCACGCCGGCCAGGGCGGTGCCGTGCGCGGCGCGGAACAGGTCCCAGAAGCAGCGCTCGGTGACCGAGAGCCCGGTGAGGATCAGCGCCGCCCCGCGCAGCAGATGGCTGTTCACCACGGACAGGCCGTAGCAGTAGTGCAGGGGCAGCGTGGTGGCGGCCCGGTCGGTGTCGCGGATGTCCAGGTACTCGGCGATCGCCTCGGCGTTGGCCTGGAGGTTCGCCGACGACAGCCGGACCAGCTTGGGGGAGCCGGTCGACCCGGAGGTGCTGAGCAGCAACGCCAGTTCGGGGTGCAGCTCGTGCCGGCTGCCGGGACGGCGCTCGTGCACCACGAGTTCCCCGTCCACCCGGTGGATCAGCACGTCGGGGTCGTACGCCCGGGTCAGCTCGGTGGTCGCGGCGTCGTGGTCTCCGGGCACCAGCAGCAGGGGATGCCCACCGGCCAGCGCCGCCAGGTACGCGACCAGCTCGTCGACCCGGTTCGCGCCGGCGAGCAGCACCAGCCGGCGGGCCGTGCCGAGCCGGGCGGCCAGCTCCGCGACCCGCTCGGCCAGCTCGGCGTAGCTGAGCCGGCCGTCGGCGGTGATCACTGCCGGCCGGTCGCCGTGCCCGGCCAGGGCGCGGACGAACGGCGCCGGCCCGCTGTCGGGAAGGACGCGCATGGCGGTCAGGTTAGGGGAGCCTCACCTAAATCCCAATGGGGGGTGGCTTGCATTGACGGGGGCGACTAAGGTAAGCCTTACCTGTGCGAAAGCGTCTCAGTCTCGTTCTGGCCAGCACCCTGGCCGGCCTGTTGTCCCTGACCGCCTGCGGCGGCTCCGACGGCGATCCGGGCAAGCCCGGCGACAAGCGGCTCACCGTCTACAGCGGCCGCAGCGAAGCCCTGGTCAAGCCGGTGCTGGAGAAGTTCGAGAAGGCCAGCGGCATCACGGTCGACGTCCGCTACGGCACGACCTCCCAGCTGGCCGCCCAGCTGCTCGAGGAGGGGAAGCGCAGCCCGGCCGACGTGTTCTTCGCCCAGGACGCGGGCGCGCTCGGCGCGGTCGGCAAGGCCGGGCTGTTCGCGGTGCTGCCCGCCGAGCAGCTCGACCGCGTCCCGGCCGCGTACCGGGACGCCAAGGGCCGGTGGGTCGGCGTCAGCGGCCGGTCCCGGGTCCTGGCCTACAACGCCGACCAGGTCACCGCCGCGGAGCTGCCGAAGACCGTGTTCGAGCTGACCGACCCCCGATGGCAGGGCAAGATCGGCGTCGCGCCCACCAACGGCTCGTTCCAGGCCTTCGTCACCGCCCTGCGGGTGCAGCACGGCGACGCCAAGGCGCGCGAGTTCCTCACCGGGCTCAAGGCCAACCAGCCGCAGATCCGGGAGGGCAACGTCCAGATCGTCGCCGACATCGACGCCGGCACCCTCGCGGTCGGCCTGGTCAACCACTACTACGTGTACGAGCTGGCCAAGGAGCGCGGCGGCAGCCCCGACGTGCTCAAGGCGAAGTTGCACTTCTTCCCCGACGGCGACACCGGCGGCCTGGTCAACGCGGCCGGCGTCGGCGTGCTGGAGCGGGCCGGCACCGACCCGGACGCCCGGGCGCTGATCGACTACCTGCTGGGCACCGAGGCGCAGAACTACTTCGCCTCGCAGACCTTCGAGTACCCCCTGGCGGCCGGGGTGCCCGCCGCGCCGGGCCTGCCGCAGCTCACCACCCTCGAGGCGCCGAAGATCGACCTCAACGACCTCGACACCCTCGAGGCCACCGTCACCATGATCAAGGAAGCGGGGCTGGCCTGAGCGCCGTCCTGGCCGGCGACCGTCGGGCACCCGCCCGGCGGTCGCCGCGCCGGCTGATCCGGCGCCCGGCGCTCACCGCCGCCTCGGCCGCCGCCGTCGCGGTCGCCCTGCTGCCGTTGGTCTACCTCGCCGTACGGGCCGTCGAGGCGGGCGCCGAACGCATCGTCGCCGAGCTGTTCACCGCGCGGGTCGCCGTGCTGGCCGGACGCAGCCTCGCCCTCGCCGCCGTGGTCACCGCCGCCTGCGTCCTGCTCGGCGTCGGCACCGCGCTCCTGGTGGCCCGCACCGACCTGCCCGGCCGGCGGGTCTTCGGCGTCCTCGCCGCGCTGCCGCTGGCCGTTCCGACCTACGTGGCCGGCTTCGCCTGGACCGCCACCGTCACCGGGTTCGAGGGCTTCTGGGCCGCCGCCCTGCTGCTCACCCTCTGCTCCTACCCGTACGTCTTCCTGCCCGCGGTCGCCGCGCTCAACCGGACCGACCCCGGCCAGGAGGAGGTGTCCCGGTCGCTCGGGAAGGGACCGTGGGCCACCCTGTCCGGGGTGACCCTGCGGCAGATCCGTCCGGCCGTCGCCGCCGGTGCGCTGCTGGTCGCCCTGTACGTGCTCAGCGACTTCGGCGCGGTCTCCATCGTCCGGGTCGACACCTTCACCCGGGCCATCTTCACCGCGTTCAACCTCGGCTTCGACCGCACCGGCGCGCTGGTGCTCTCCACCGTGCTGGTGGCGCTCACCGTGCTGCTGATCGGGGCCGAACTGGCCACCCGCACCCGCGACGCCCGGTACGCCAGCACCGCCGTCCGGCCGCCCGTGCGGCTGCGGCTGGCCCGGTGGCGTGGGCCGGCGCTGCTCGGCCTGCTCGCGGTGAACGGGCTCGCCCTCGGCGTACCGGTCGCCGGCCTGGCCCGGTGGCTCGCGGCCGGGGTGTCCCGGCCCGGCTCCCTGGCCGAGGTCGCGGCCGCGGCCGGCGCGTCGCTGTCGGTCTCCCTCGCCGGCGCCGCGCTGACCATGCTGCTCGCCCTGCCGCTGGGGCTGCTCACCGCGCGGGCGCCAGGACCGGTCGCCACCGTGCTGGACCGGCTCACCTACGTGGCGCATGCGCTGCCCGGCGTGGTGATCGGTCTCTCTCTGGTGTTCTTCGCGGTCAACGTGGCGTACCCGCTCTACCAGAGCGCCTGGTTGCTCGCCCTGGCGTACGCGACGCTCTTCCTGCCCCTGGCTGTCGGCGCGGTGGCCTCCGCCGCGGCGCAGAGCCCACCGGCCGTCGAGGAGGCCGCCCGGTCCCTCGGGCGCGGCCCGGTCACGGTGTTCCGCACGGTGACCCTGCCGCTGACCCTCCCCGGCATCGGCGCGGGCGCGGCCCTGACGTTCCTCACCTGCATGAAGGAGCTTCCGGCCACCCTGCTGCTGCGCCCGACCGGCATGGACACCCTGGCCACCGAGCTGTGGAGCCACACCAACACCGCGGCGTACGCGGCTGCCGCCCCGTACGCCGCGATCCTGGTGGCGCTCGCCGCCGTGCCGACCTGGCTGCTCGCCGTCCGAACCGGACTCACCGGAGGTGCCCGATGACCGAGAGCATGGTGAACCTGGCCGGGGTGATCAAGTCGTACGGCCCGGTGGCGGCGCTGGCCGGCGTCGACCTCGACGTCGCCCGCGGTGAGCTGCTCGCCGTGCTCGGCCCGTCCGGCTGCGGCAAGACCACCCTGCTGCGTTGCCTCGCCGGCTTCGAACGGGTCGACTCCGGCGTGGTCACCGTCGCCGGGCGGCGGCTCGCCGGTGACCGGGTCCACGTGCCGCCGCACCGCCGCCGGGTCGCCGTCGTACCGCAGGACGGCGCGCTCTTCCCGCACCTGTCCGTCGCGGACAACGTCGGCTACGGCCTGGACCGCACCGCGCGGCGCGGCGGCCGGGTCGAGGAGGTGCTGGCCCTGGTCGGCCTCGCCGGGTACGGCGGGCGGATGCCGCACCAGCTCTCCGGTGGCCAGCAGCAGCGGGTGGCGGTGGCTCGGGCCCTGGCCCCCCGCCCGCCCCTGGTGCTCCTCGACGAGCCGTTCAGCGCCCTCGACGCCCAGCTCCGCGCCGAGCTGCGCGCCGACGTCCGCCAGGCGCTGCGGGCCGACGGTGCGACCGCTGTGCTGGTCACCCACGACCAGGGGGAGGCGCTGTCCATGGCGGACGCCGTGGCGGTGATGAACGCCGGTCGGATCGTCCAGTGCGGCACCCCGGCCGAGGTGTACCGCAACCCGGCGGACCCGTGGGTGGCCGGGTTCGTCGGCGACGCGGTGCTGCTGCCGGCCACCGTCGACGCCGACGTGGCGGTCACCCCGCTCGGCCGGTTGCCGCTGCGTGGCCCGGCGACCGGGGGGTTCGCCACCGTGCTCATCCGCCCCGAACAGCTCCGGCTCGCCCCGACCGGCGGGTCGGCCGCGACCGTGGTCCGGCAGGACTTCCACGGGCACGACGCGCTGACCACCCTGCGGTTGGCCGACGGGACCGTGCTCACCGCGCGCACCCTCGACGAGGGCGTCGCGCTGCCCGCCGGCGCCGAGGTCGGCGTGACGGTGCGCGGGCCGGTCCGCGCGTACGCCGGGCCGGCCTGAGCAGCCGCCGGGGCGGTGGGCAGGATGCGGGGCATGGACGACGACGTGCGCGGGTACCTCGCCGAGCTGGTGGACCGGGCCCGGGCGGTGCTCGGCGACGACCTGGTCGGCGCGTACGCGGCCGGGTCGGTGGGGTTGGGCGCGTACCAGCCGGGACGCAGCGACGTGGACGTGGCGCTGGTGGTGGCCCGGCCGGTGGGCGGGCCGGCGAAGCGGGCGCTGGTGGACCGGCTGCGGCACGAGGCCCTGCCCTGCCCCGCCCGCGGCCTGGAACTGGTCGCCTACCGGCGGGACGTGGCCGCCTCCGGCACCCCGGAACCCGGCTTCGAGCTGGAGCTCAACACCGGGGCGACCATGCCGTTCCGCGCCACCTACGACCCGGCCGACCGGCCCGCTGCCGACGGCCGGTTCTGGTACGCCCTGGATCGCAGCATCGTGCGCCAGTCCGGGCTGAGCATGCTCGGCCCGCCCGCCGCCGACGTGTTCGTCGATCCCGCACCGGACGACCTGCGCGGGCTGCTGGTCACGGCGCTGCGCTGGTGGCTGGCGCTGCCGACCCCACCCGGGAACGGCCCGGCTCCCGGCGCGGAGGACGCGGTGCTGGGCGCCTGCCGCTCCCTGGTCCGCTGCCGGGACGGTGTCTGGCTGGGCAAGGTGGACGCCGGGCAGCGGCTCGCCGCGGGCCCGGCTCGGCCCGGTCCCGGTCGGGTCGGCCGCGAGGACGCCGATCTGATCCAGCGGGCGATCGCGGCCCGCCGGGGCGGTCCGCCGCCGAGCGGCGCTGAGGCCCGCGCGTTCCAGCACCGGATCCTCGACGAGATCGCCGACACCCATTGACGCGACTCGACGTCTCACTGTAAACAAGGCGTACTGATGAGTCGGGGAGGCCCTCATGCGACGTTCGGTACCCCTGGCCGCGCTCCTGCTCGCGCTCGCCACCACCACCCCGGCCGCCGCCGCGCCGCCACCCCGGCCGGCACCCGCGCCGCTGGCGGCCACCCCGATCCAGGTCTACGGCGCCTGGCACTGCGGCAACGACTACTGCAGCTGGGGCACGGCCCGCACGGTGGCCGAGTTCGACAGCCAGAACCACTGGTTGATCGACCGGGGCGACGGCCGGCCCTCGGTCAACCTCGTGGTGCTCAGGTTCGTCAACCCGCTCGACCTGCTGCACCAGACCACCGACGCCACCACCGTCGACGGCGTTCCGCGCGGCATGACCGCCGAGATCGTCGGCTGGTTCACCTCCCACGGCATCCGGGTCATGCTCTCCGTCGGCGGCATCACCTACACCGACGACTGGGACGCCGCCCTCGCCGAGAACCCCACCCTGCTCGGCCAGCGGGCCGCCGCGGTCGCCACCCGGCTCGGCGTCGGCATCGAGATCGACTACGAGCAGAACACCGATCCCAACCTCGCCGGCCTGCAGTCCTTCATCGACGCCTACCGGGCGGTCCATCCGTACGACGCCACCGGCGCCCGGCCCGAGGCCCGGCTCACCATCGACGTCGCCGCCGGCGACCGTTGGCTGATCGCCCTCAACCGCAAGGCCACCGCCGACTGGCTGCGTACCGACACCCCGATCCTCGACTACGCCAACGCGATGGTCGCCGCCCGGCCTGCCTCCGCCAGCACCTCGCAGGCGAGCTGGCAGGAGCACGTCGACGGCAAGCCGCAGTACAGTCCGCCGGTGCCGCCGCTCGCCCCGGCCAAGTTCACCGGCGGCGTGTACCTCGCGTACGGCGGCAAGCCGCTGCCGGAGTGCGTCGACTACGCCACCTCGGTGCAGAAGGCCGCCGCCCCGTACGTGCAGAGCGTCGCCCCCAAGGGCGCGGGCACCACCGCCGGCATGCTCGGCTTCATGTTCTGGGCGGCCGAACGCCCCGCCACCCGCGGCATCGGCACCGTGCCGCCGAACACCTGCGAACGTGGCGCCGGCGCCGGGGCGGCCGCGCTCGCCGTCCCGGTGCCCATGCCGGCCCTGCGGCAGAATTGAACCGTCGGCGACCACCGCTCGCCCTGGCCGGCCCGGCGTTGCCGCAGGTCCAGCGGGCACCTACGCTGTCTGCGACCACCAGACACAAAGGAGCGTCGGTGACCGAGCAGCCCCTGACCACCACCGCACGCGCCGACGCGCTGGACACCAGCGTCCCGCACTCGGCCCGCCTGTGGAACTACCTCCTCGGCGGCAAGGACAACTTCGCGGCCGACCGCCAGGCCGCCGAGCAGGTCCTCGCGTTCCTGCCGGAACTCGTCCAGTCGGCCCGGTTCAACCGCGAGTTCCTCGGCCGCGCGGTCCGTCATCTCGCCGGCGAGGCCGGTGTCCGGCAGTTCCTCGACGTCGGCACCGGGCTGCCCACCGCCAACAACACGCATGAGGTGGCCCAGGCCACGGCACCGGATTCGCGCATCGTCTACGTCGACAACGACCCGATGGTGCTGGTGCACGCCCGGGCGCTGCTGACCAGCAGCCCCGAGGGCGCCACCGACTACATCGAGGCGGATCTGCGCGACCCGGAGCTGATCCTGACCGAGGCCCGCCGGACGCTGGACTTCGACCAGCCGATCGCGGTCATGCTGCTGGGCGTCGTCAACTTCGTCGTCGACGACGAGGAGGCGATCCGCGTCGTCCGTCGGCTGGTCGACGCGGTGCCGGCCGGCAGCTACCTGGTCCTGTCGCACCCGACCCGGGAGGTCAACCCGGAGGCGGTCGACCGGGCGCTGGCGATGTGGAACGAGGGCGGCGCGGCACAGATGGCCGTCCGGACCCCGGCGGCGATCGCCCGTTACTTCGACGGGCTCGAGCTGCTCGAACCCGGTCTGGTCACCTGTTCCCAGTGGCGTCCGGACGGCAACGACACCACCCCGACCTCGGAGTACTGCGCGGTGGGCCGCAAGCGCGGCTGACGCGGGCCGGCCGCCCCGGCGTCGTGCCGGGGCGGCCGGGATCCATGTCAGTCCCGTACCCAGGTGAAGGTGACCCGTGCGCCGGCCGGCAGCCGGTCCAGGTCGTTCAGCTCCAGGACGCCGGCGACCGCGCCGAAGAGTTTGGCCTTGCGTAGCCGTAGCTGCCCCTGGGGAAGCTGGTAGCGGTAGAGCCCGTTGGCGGCGGTACGCCTGCTGTCCTGCACCGCGATCGTCCAGTCCCCGTCCTTCGCGTGCAGGCCGATCTCCTTGCGCCAGGTCAGGCCGGACCCCAGGGTCAGCACGAACTCCACCTCGTCGGCCGGCTTGGCGCCGGCCTCGATCCGGTAGTCGACCGCGTCGTGGTCACGGGTGATCAGCTGGCCCGCCGGCAGTTCGGACCAGGCCGGCAGGTGGGAGGTGGGCAGCGGATCGCCCACCGGCAACTTGGTCAGCGCGCCGTCCGGGACCACCCCGACCCGGTCCCAGCGCAGCCCGAGCGCGGTGAACGTGGTGGGGTCCGGCACGTGCCGCAGAACGCCGCCGGACACCAGATAGACCGGGTCCTTGTGCTCCTCGCGCAGCACGGTGCCGTCGGCCGGCACGGGTGCCAGGGCGCGCAGCGAGTCGCGCGGCACGACGCGGACGTCGGACCAGGTGAAGCCCAGCCGGGTCAGGGTGTCCGGGTCGGGGATGTGGAAGCCACGCCCGCCGTAGGTGACGTACACCTCGGGATGGTCGATCTCGCGGAGCAGGACCCGGTCGCCGGGGCGGTCGGCGAGGTACGACATGGAGCCGTCCGGCAGCTCGACCACCTCGGTCCAGCGCAGCCCCAGCCGATCGAACTCCTGCGGGCTGGTCACCCAAAACTTCGCCCCGCCGTGCACCACGTAGATGCGCGGGTCGGAGCGGTCGCTGAGCAGCTTGCCCTTGGCGAGGTACCAGGGCAGCCGGGGGGAGTAGCGCTCCACGAAGAAGCCCCGCCACTCGTCGCCGTTGCTCTGCCGCACCGCCCGGTCGGCCGGGTCGTACGCGGTCTTGAACTCCAGCACGTCCTCGCGGCGGCGGTACCGGTTGTCCCAGATGAAGATCCGGGTCCGGGTGGCATCCTGCTCGTAGCCGTACGCCACCACCTGGTGGTCGTTGCCGAAGCCGGCCGGATCCCGGGACTGGACCAGGCCGAGCGGCTGCGGCAGCCCCTGGTCGAGCAGTTGCTTGAGCTTGGGGAACTGTTCCTCCCGGGTCATCCGGGCCACGCCGATGCCGCCGAGTGTGGTCGGGTGGTCCGGGGTGCTCATGAACTGGGCGTACATGGTCCAGTTGTCGACGATGCTGGTGATCAGCCGGTCGTAGATGTAGTCGGCAACCGGATTGCCGTCGGGCGGGAGCGCGGCCGTGTCGGGCACCGGGAGGCGCTGGTGCCAGTGGTCCAACGCGGTGAACGCCATGCCGCCGCACCGGCCCTTGGTGTCCGTGATCGGCAGACCGGCGATCTTGATGTGGTTGACGAAGCCGTTGGTGAAGGCGAAGCCGTCCCGGGCCGGACGGAAGGACACGCGCATTCGATCTCCCTGTGCTGCTCAGTAGGTGACCTGGACGCCCATCTGCGCCCAGGTGAGCCGGCCGACGATGCCATCGTCGGTGAGCCCGCGCATCCGCTGGTACCAGCGGACTCCCGCGTCGGTGCGCTCGTCGAAGTCGACGCCCGCAGGGCCGCAGCGGCGGGCGCCGACGAAGCGCTTGACGAAGGCGACGTCGTCGCCGGTGCTGCCCCGCCGCACGGTGCGGGAGCCGGGCGCGCGCCGGGGCTGCGGCGGGGGAGGCGCGGTGGCCTTGCGCAGGGCGGCCAGGGTGGCCGGGCCGACGAGACCGTCCACCGTGAGCGCCCGGGTCCGCTGGAAGCTGCGGACCCAGGCGGCGGTCCGGGGACCGAACGCCCCGTCGACCGCGAGCGCGGCGCCGAGCCGGTTGGCCAGCGTCTGCAACTCCCGTACGTCGCTGCCGTGGCAGCCGTCCCGCAGCACCCGGTCGCCCAGCCGGGTCACCGCCGCGGTGGCGATGCCCCACGGCCGCTGGCTGTCCTCCAGGGCGCGCTGGTGGCTGACGCTGACATGCAGGTGCTTGTTGTGGGGGTTGGTGCCGGTGTAGCGGGCGGGGGCGAAGCCGCGGACGCGACTCCAGATCACCCGGTTGTAGATCACGTACTGGCAGGACGGGTGGGTCACGCAGTGGCGGACCACGAGCAGCGGGTCGATGCCGTCGACGTCCACGTCGATGGCGTTGACCGAGCGGTCGTCGCCGTCCGGATTGTGGTCGGAGCGGCGCGCCTGGTGGGCGGCGTCGCCGATCCAGCCGTCGGAGCCGCGGTCCCGGTGCGGCCACCGGGCGTTGATCTCCTCGCGTAGCACCCGCAGGGTGGGTGCCAGGTGGGCGCTCATGTCAGCGCTCCTCGTCCATGGCCAGGTCGTAGTCGACCTCGTCGCCGATCAGAGACTCCGGGTCGTCGTCCTCCTCGAAGACGGTCACCTGGTAGTCCGGGTCGACTGTGGCGGTGTCCATCACCGTGCCTCCGCTCTCCGTTCGGGCCGGCGCGGCGGCGTCCACGCCGGCGGGTCGCCCCGCCCTCGCCGGCCGCCGAGGCGTGCCGGCCAAGGCTGCGTCCACTGTCGAAAGTCCAGGTCACAGCGGCAAGGCCTGAGTCGGCTATCGGCGGCGCGGCGACCCGAGCGGCGGCCGATCCGCGCCGATCGAGCAGCGCCGCCGCCGACCGGACGGGCGGCGGCATGGGATCGGTGGAGCCGCCGGCTCCGTCGGGCGGTGCTGTCCCGGCCTGATCAGCGCGGCGGCCCACCGGTTCGGCCAGTCCGCCCACACCGCTCGGCGACCTGGTGGCGCTGCGCCGCCCGCGTCGCCCAGGCGCAGGCCCGGCCGCGTCGCACTGGCTGCCGGCTGTGGCGTGGACTGGTCAGGGCACCAGATCGGCCAGCGCGGCGCGCAGCGCGGCGGTCAGGTCCTCCCTGGACAGGCCGGCGGCGTCAGCGGGCAGCGCGGCGAGCACCCGCGCGGCCACCGCGTCGGCGAGCACATCGACGTCGGCGGGTACGGCCGGAGCGGGGTTGACGTCGGCGGGCACACCCGGGTCGGCGTCGGCGCGCGGTTCGGGCAGCCGGGCCAGCGCCGCCCGTACCGGTGCCGGGTCCGCGGCCTGCCGGGCGACGGCCTCGCCGATGGTGCGGACCGTCTGCACGATCTCGTTGAGCACCCCGAGGGTGGACATGCCCTTCGGGATGCCGCCGCCGACGTACTGCCAGGGCAGGGCGCGGAGCTGGAGTGCGACCGCCGGGTCCTTCAGCAGGGCGAGGAACCGTTTCGCGTCGGTGGCGCTGTCGTCGGCGGCCAGGCCCCAGGGGCGTTCGTCCCGTTCGGCCTGGTCGGTGGCGCGGATGCCCAGGTGCAGCCGGCCCGGGCCGGGGTCGGTGCCGGGGTACGGGCGTCGGGTCCACCCGTCGTCGGCGCGGGCGGCGGTGCCGCCGAGGATCCACTGGGCGGCGGACGGGTGGCGCTGGAACGCCGCCAGCAGCGCGTCGATGTCGACCCCGGTGACGTTCACGTCGAGCGCGTCGATCGTGTCCCGGCTGTTGGCCCGGTGGTCGGCGTGGTGCCTCGCGTCCACCAGGGTCCGGTCGGTGCCGGGCCAGCGGCGGGTGAGCTCGGCGCGCAGGGTCTCCAGCGCGGGGGCGAGCCGGCGGGGCGCGGCGGCCTCCCGCGCGATCAGGTCCCGCAGCGCCTGCTGCTCGGGCGCCCGCTGGGCGAGGTCGCCCTCATCCCGGTGGAAGTGCGTCCAGAGCTGGCAGCCGTTCGCCTTCGCCCAGGCATGCATCCGCCGGTACCAGTCGGCGCAGCGGCTGCCGTCGGCGTCGAGGTCGGTCGGGAAGCCGCCCGCCGTGGTGATCCGGGGGTGGTTGATCTCGGCGATGCCCCACGGCTTGCCGGTGGCTCTGGACAGCTCGACCATGATGGCCAGGGCTGCCGCCGGGTCCTCGTAGCCGGCCGGGCGGAACGGGTTGCGGGCCTTCGGGTCGTACGGGTACCAGTCACCGAGGACCAGGTCGACCGCGTCGGCCTCGTGTTCCGGCCACCAGGTGCGCCAGTCGTTCACCCGGCGGCCGGCGGCGTCGACCCGGCGTATCCATTGCAGGGTCCAGCAGACCGCGAGCCGCAACCGGCCGTCGTGCCGGGCCGGATGGTCGCCCACCTGGGTGCGGGTCCGGGTCCACGACCGGCGGAACACCGCCGGTGTGGGGTCGCCGCCGGTCTGCTGCTCCGGTTCGTGGTGCGGCACCAGGATCAGCCGGCCGGTCCGGCCGGTGGCCTGCCAGGCGGCGACGAACGCGGCGGCGTCCACGTCCGGGTCCTTGTGCGAGACGATCACGTCGGCGTCGGCGGGTGCCTGGGCCAGCCGGTGGCGGGGGTTCGTCCAGGCCGCCGCGGGCAGCCCGTCGCCGGGTGGGAAGAAGATCCGTACGCAGCTCGTGCCCGGGTAGGTGGTGAGCGTGCCGGTCAGGGTGTCGGTGGTGGGGCACCAGCCGGTGGGCATCATGCCGGCACCTCCACGGCGAGCTGCTCCAGATCGGCGCGGACGGCCTTGACCTCCCAGTAGAAGGCGTACGAGGCGGGCGAGCCGTCGAGCGTACGGACCCGGAAGGCGCCGTCGCGCACCCGGCCGGCGGCCAGCGGGGCGACCGGCTCGTCGTCCTCGAACAGCGGGGTGAGCTGCACGGTGCGGCCCTCCGGGCGGGTCAACGCCTCGAAGTACGTAGGCAGCTCGACCGTGGCGACGCCGCCGTCGAGCCGGCCCTCCCCCCGGTAGTAGACGCCGTTCTCCGGCCCCTCCAGTGCGGCGTGGATCAGCTGGCGGCGCTGCGTGGCGTCCGGCGCATCCAGCGGGTGGTCGATGGCGAACTGCTTGGACTTGCCCTTGATGACGCCGCTGCCGGCGTTCAGGCTGATGGTGTAGCCGCTGGACTCGTTGAGGCCGAGGTAGATGGCGCCGGAGGAGAACAGGTCGAAGGTGCTGATGCCGCCGCCGCTCCATGAGGCCAGCGGCGGCGTCGCCGGGCCGACCACGAGCTTGCCGTTGATCCTCACGTCGCCGCCGAACTCGCCGCGCTTCTGCACCCAGAGGCAGCCCGTGTCGGGTCCGCCTTCTACCGAGTGGCCGATATAGACCCCGCGGTCATTGAGCAGGTAGAGCCGCTCGGGGCCGTGGATGTGCAGGCGGCCACCCCCCATGATGAAGCCGTCGGCCGGCATGTTCATGTTTCCGCCCAGGCTGAGGCCGCCCTGGACGCTCAGGTCGCCGGTGCCGTTGGCGTCCCTGACCACGGTGACCCCGCCGGTGGCCCGGATGCCGAGGTTGCCCTCGGCGGTCACCGAAAGCCCGCCGCGCCCGCGCAGGGTCGCCGCCCGCAGCTCCCGTACCCCCAGGTCGGCGAACGGCTTGCTGCCCTCGGCGTAGGCCAGGTTGGGGCCGTCGCCGCTGCGGTCGACCAGCTCGAAGCCCTTGCCGGCGCGGAAGGACAGCTGGGCGTGCTGCACCCCGGGCCCCCAGAAGCCCAGCGCGGTGACCACCTGCCCGGCGCTCACCAGGGTGCCCTCCATGCTGCCCAGGTGCAGCATGCCGCCGCCGATGCGCAGCCGGTCGGCGCCGTACTGGGTGAACGCGATGAGGTCGTCGGGGTCGTTGTTGTTGGCGATCCGCAGGATCGTGTTCTCGCCGCCGTACGGCCAGTAGCGGATGTACGCCTCGTCACCGGCACCGCCGCCCGGGTCGGGGGGAAAGGTGATGCCGGCCTGCGGGCCGGCGCCGACCGCCGGCACGATCGCGCCGACCGGCACCCGCAGCCCGGCGACCTGTCGGCCGGTGCTCTGCACGGTCACCGTGCCACCGGTCCGGGTCACCTTGCCCAGCAGCACCGCGTGCGCAGTGTCGGTGGGGGCGGTGGCGCTGACCTTGACTAGCCCCTCCTCGGTCCACCGGGTCTCCGCGGCCACCCCGCCCTCGTCGCGCCGGTCGGTCAGGAACTCGTGGTACTCCACCCAGACGAAGAAGGTGCCGTCGCCGGGCAGCGTCGTCCGCCGGCTCTCCGGCAGCACGATGACGAGGCCGTCACCGTCGATCGCGACGCCCTGGCCGACGGTCACGTCGCTGCCGGTCGCGGTGAGTTCCAGGCCGCTGACCACGCCCATCGGCCGCAACAGCCGGGCGGCCAGGTTCTGCCGGGCCAGCAGGTAGTCCAACGCCTGGGTGAGGTCGTCGGCGCGCAGGTACTCGTAGTCGTAGTACCGGGGCCGCGCCATCGGCAGCGGCAGGTTCTTCTTCCAGATGATCGTCATGGGCGTACTCCGCTGTCTGTGTCAGTGGCGGGCGGGTGGTCAGCGCGGTTGGACGGTGTCGTAGCGCAGGCCGCTGGAGACCTCACCCGCACCGACGTGCCGGGCGCGGCCGAGCCAGAGATGCACCGAGCCGTCGGTCCACCGGGCCAGCTGCCACTGCCGCAGCACCCGGCTGCCGGCGCGCGGCACCTCCTCCTCGGGGAAGGCCAGCTCCACCAGCCGCCCGTCCCGCTCACGCCAGTCGAGCAGGCGGCTGTAGCCGGTCACCGCGATCGGCTCCCCGTTCCGTACGGGCTGTTGCAGCGGGACCCGGCGCAGCCGGACCACGTCGGGACGGTCCTGCGTGGGGCCGGGCAGCAGCGGCACCCAGTTCTCCGGCACGGTGGTGGCGAAGGCGTACGACAGCGCCGGCACGTCCGCGTCGGCCGGCGGTCGCGGCGGCACGGCCGCCCGGCCCACCTGGGCTGTGCGGTCGATCGGCCGGCCGGTGGCCCCGGTGACGGTGCGTTCGATCGCCCAGGCCAGGTTGGCGGTCTCGTCCCGGCCGAGGCGGACCTCCTCCACCGGGGCGGAGTCGAGGGTGGCGGCGGTGGTGGCGGGCAGGATCAGCACGTCGGCGGTCTCGCCGCCGGTGGCGCCGGCGGGCCGGAACAGGGCGGTGGACTCCGGGGCGGCCGGCACCAGCGTCTGCCCGCCGAACGTGTCGGTGACCAGCAGCGACCGGATCCGGGTGGCCGAGCCGACCGGCAGCTCCAGCGGCAGTAGGAAGTGGTCGTTGGCGTAGACCAGGCCGTACTCGACCACGAACATCCGGGCCAGGTCCCCGGTGCCGGCACCGATGCCCGCCAGGTTGACCCGGGCGTCCTCCAGCTCCCAGAACCGGGTGGACGGCATGCCGGCGTACGCCACCGGGGTGGGCAGCAGCACCTTCACCACGTCGTCGACGGCCGCCCGCGCCTCCAACGTGGTGCCCGGCTCGTGGTCGAAGTGGTACCAGTCCAGCCGGTTCCCGTCGTACTCGTGCGCGGTGAGCACCAGCTCGGCCCGGCCGTCGTGTGCGGCGACGGCGGCGTCGTACTCCATCCGCTCGCGCCGCCACGCCGACCCCTCCAGACCGGGGGCGCTGAACAGCGGGGTGAAGTCGGCCGGCGGCCACGGCGGCGCGGCCGGCCGGGACCCGCCGGGCGCCAGCACGCCCGGCAGTTGCAGCAGGTAGCCGGGGCGCGGCCCGGCGGGCCGGGGCGGCGCCCCCAGCCAGGCCAGCCAGTCGTCGACGACCTGCCGGACGGTGGCGAGCAGCGCGTCGGGCACCCCCACCTCGTGGCTGAACCGGTCCTCCGCGCAGGCGCGCAGCGCCAGCTCCCCGTGCGGCACCCGGCCGGCGGCGACGCGTAGGTAGCCGACGGTCTCCGGGTCGGCTGCCGACGCGGCGTCCGGCGGCGCGGCCGGCACGGGGTACGCGGAGCACACCGCCGGCGTCAGCTCGCCGGCGCCGGCGTCGGCGAGCAGCCGCAGCAACTGCTGCCCGCTTTCCACGGCGAAGCGCAGGTCACCGGCGGTCGCGGTGCCCTCCCGCTCCACCAGCGTCTCCCAGGGCACCCCGGCGGGCAGTCCCACCGCCCCCGCGTACGGGCCGGGCCGGTAGCGGGTGAAGCGGGCGACCTCGGCGTGCACCCGGGCGGCGACCGGCGACCCGCCGTCCTCGCCGGTGAACTCGCCGAGCTGCCACTGCCGGGCGAGCAGCCACAGCGGGTCGGCGACCCGGGCGTCCACGGCCGGTGCGAGGTCGGCCCGCCGGGTACGCGGCTCCAGCCGGGTCCAGGTGGTGACCGACGGCGAACCGGTCTCGGTCAGCAGCGGATCGACGGTGGTCAAGGTGCCTCCTGTCCGCCCTGCGGCGCGAGCGTCGCGTCCGGCACGAAGTCGGTGGTGGTCGTGGTCTCGGTCACGTTGGTCGGGAAGTAGAGGGCGGGCAGGAACTGCCCGGCTGCGCCGAGCGAGTCCACGTCCACGGCCCGGGCCAGGGCCAGGTCCAGCGCCTCCTCCAGCACCTGGGCGAGGCTTGCCGGCTGCCAGTTCGTCGCCCCCTGCGGCGCGAGACCCAGCAGCACCGCCTGTGGGGCGGCGGCACCGGGCGCGTCGTACTCGAAGGTGAGGCCGGTCTGCACCCGCCCGGCCGGCACCACCTCGGTCCACTCGTCGACCACCAGGCCGTGCACCGGCCGAGTCGGGTCGATCCCGCCGGGGGCGACCACCACCAGGGACAGCGGTTCGGTGCCGGGCTTGGGCGGCGCTTCGCCGACCCAGCGGTCGCCCGGCGCGTACGGCAGCTGCGCCACCCGGACCGTGGCGGGCAGCCGCACCACGCCCCCGGCGTCCAGCGCGTCGGCGGTGGTGAGCACCTCCTGCAGTCGGCCGACCGCCGGGCGGACCCGGCCGTAGCGGGACAGCCAGCGGCGTACCGGATGGGGTGAGCCACCCTGGAGCGCGTCGCTGGCGGCCAGGGCGGTGGCCAGCTGGGCCGGCTGCGGGGCGGTGGCCCGGGGGAGGACCGGCACGTCCGGGCCGAGCAGGGCCCGCAGACGGGCGATCTGCGCCTCCCGGCGGCGGGCCGGTGGCGCGTCCGGCCGGTCGAAGTCGGTGGCCGGTTCGCACCGGCAGCCGCCGGGCGGGCACGGGGTGCGGTCGTGCAGTTCGGCGATCACCCGGCAGTGCGCGGCGAGCCGGCGGTCCAGCTCGAAGCGGGCGGTGGTCGCGGTGTCGGCGACCGCGCCGGCGCTGCCCGCGCGTCGGGGCGGCGGCACCGCGCCGACCACGCCGAGGCCGGCGGCCACGGTGAGCAGGTCCCGCGCGGCCGTCTCGTCTCCGGCGGGCAGCGTGGCCAGTCCGGCAGCGGTACGCCGGGTCGACTGCCAGGTCTCGTCGGCCTGGGCCTTGGTGTTCCCGTCCACCTCCGGGGGAATCGACGGGTCGGTGCCGAGGTCGGCGGCGACCACCGGCCGGGACCGGCCGTACAGGTCGCGCAGCACGTTGACCGCGTGCAGGAACTCGGCGAGGCTGGCCCGGTCCAGCGGCCAGGCGGGGTCTCGGCCGTAGTCCAGCTCCAGCGTCCAGTCGTCGCCGACCTCGGTCGGCCGCAGCGGCCCCCAGGCGTCCAGGGTGATCCGCCGGTCCAGCTCGGCGTCGTCGGGGTGGCCGGGGTGCGGCGGCGCGGCGAGCAGGTCGACCGCCGGGGTCTGGATCCGGTCCAGGCTGGCCGGTTGCCAGCCGGTGGCGGTGACCCCGTCCGGGGCGTGCCAGCGGTATCGCCAGAAGACCCGGAACGAGGGCGGCAGCAGCACGGAGGTGAGCGCGTCCACGGCGGCGCCGGCGATGCGTGGGTGGTCGCCGCGGCCGGCCGGCCAGTCCCGCCGGAGCTCGGCGAAGCGCTCGTCGGCGTTGACCAGCAGCAGCACCCGGTGAGTGAGCGCCGTCCCGGTGGCCGGGGTACGGGTGACGTGCAGCTCGGGCGGGTTGGTGGCCGCCCCGGAGGCGGCGTCGACGGCGGCCGCGGCCCGGTTCAGGTCGCCCAGCGCGAGCTGGTGCACGCTCTCGGCGAGCAGGGTGTCGGCCACCGCGTCGACCGCCTCGGCCAGGTCGGCGAGGATCTCCGCGACGGCGGCGCGTTCGGCGGCCGGGCGGTTGCGCAGCCACTGGTTGAGCTGGCCGGCCTGGTGCAGCCGGTGCAGCTCCAGGCCGTCCACGGTGGCCGTCGACTCGACGGTGGTGGCGAGCGTGGCGCCGCCGTCGGCGGTGGGGTCGACCCGGTGCGCGCGGACCGGGGCGAGCGCGCGGAACGTCGGCAGGAGCTGGTCCCAGGGGCCGGCCGGGTGGTCGTGCAGGCCGCGTTCGAAGCGGTAGCCGAGCAGCGCCCCGAGGCTCTGCCCGGCGCGTACCCCGTCGAGGAGCTGCTCGGCGAGCCGGACCCGGCGGGAGGAGAGTTCCACCGCGAGACCCGGGTCGCCGCCGTGGCTGCGGGAGGCGCTGCGCAGCACCGCGGCGGTGACCGCCTGCGCCGGGGACGGGGCGTGCACGTGCCCGGCGTCGGCCGCGGCCAGCGGCAGCTTCGGCGGGGCCACCGACTCCGGGATGTCCGGCGGACGGTCCACCATGGCCGGTTTCGGTGCCGGCGCGAGGTCGACCAGCCAGCCGTAGCCGCCGACGTGCACCCCGGGCGCCCCGGCGGCGGTGAGCTGGGCCAGCCGCCGGGTGGCCAGCGAGGTGATCCAGGCGTCCAGCCGGTGGCTGGCCAGCCCGAGTGTCCCGGCCAGGTGCCGTTCCAGGTCGGCGGTGGGCAGCCCGGCTCCGAGGGCGTCGCGCAGCTTGGTCAGCGTGGCGCGGAAGGCCCGCAGGTCGGCGGTGGCGCGGACCTGCCGGGGATCGGCCGACGTGCCGGCCAGGTGGTCGCCGAGGCTGCTCGCGGTGTCGGGCACCGGTACGTCCAGCCGCCGCCGCAGCACTCGGGTGAGGTCGTGCGGGCGGATGTCCACCAGTTCCGGCTCGGGGATCTCCGCCGCCGCGGGCAGCCCCGCCTCGGCGGCGAAGGCGTGCGCGGCGGCCGAGTGCTCGGCGATCAGGGCGGCCCGCAGCAGCCGGTGGAACAGCGGCACCGGGCCGGCGCCGGGGTTGGCCGGGATCTCGTCGCCGCGCAGCCCGACCGCGGCCAGCGCGCTCAGGTACGCCCGGACCCGCTCGACGTCGGGGTGTCCGGGGCCGTCGAGCAGCGGGGTGCCCAGCGCGTACGCCTGCTTGGCGAAGACCGCGAGGGACAGCCGGGGGTCGGTGGGGCCGCCCAGCCCGATCGCGGCCAGCAGGTCCCGGGCCGGTTCGACCACCTGGTCGCGCCAGTCCGGGCCGAGGCCGAGCCGGGCGAAACGCCACAGCCAGCTGACGTACTCGTTGCCGAGCATGCTGCGGGCGCGCACCTCCAGCACCCGGGCGTCGGTGGCGAGGATCTCCAGCAGGGTGCCCTCCGGGTCGGCCAGCCCGGGCACGATCCGCGGGACGGGGGAGGGCAGCCAGACCCGCCGCCACAGGCTGTTCAGCAGCGTCACGGCCTTCGCCTCGCCCGCTCCGGCCGGCTGCCAGTCGCGCAGGCTGGCCACCGGCAGCAGCCCGTACGGCTGCCGACCGACCCGCAGGGTGGGCAGCGGCCCCTCGGCGTGCACGTGGGCGACGAAGTGCTCGCGCACCGCGGCCTGTTCGGCCGGGGTGGCGACCGGCAGCAGGTGTCGCAGCAGGCTGCCGAAGCTGGCCGGCCAGAGCAGCCGGCGGACCAGCCGGCCGGTCGGCCGATCGGCGGCGGTGGCGCCGGTGGCCCGGGCCAGCGCGGTCGGTGCGCCGGCCCGGGTCGGCTGCCGGCGGGCGGCGGTGAGCGCGTCGTGCCCGGTGGCGGTCAGCTCGAGACCGAGCGCGGTGGCGACCAGGACGGCGGCGCTCTCCGGCGCGGCCCCGGGGGCACTGTCCGCGGTGGTCACCGGCGCGCCGGTCGGGATGGCCGCCGGGGTGTCCGTGCCGGTGTTGTTGGTGGGGGTGTCGGGAGCGAGGAACGACAGCCCGTCGGTGGCGGCGTGCGCCTCCAGCAGCCGGGCCAGCGCCCGGGCCGACCCGGCCGGGCCGGTGGCGCTGTCCAGCCCGAAGACCAGCAGCCGTTCCACCGGCTCCGGCTGGCCCTTGGCGTCGACGGGGACGGTGACGGTGAGCGCCATGCCGGCGGCGACGGCGGTGGCGAAGTCGACCGTCCACCGCATCCCGTCGTCGACCGGCGGCGCCTCGTCGGAGAGCCGGTCGATGCTGCCGTCGCCGGTGGGCACCGGGCTGGGGCCGACGGGCAGGTCCCGGATGACCGGGCCGGACGTGCCGGTGAACAGCTTGCCGCTGGCGGTGCGCCCGACCGCGTACCACTGGGTGGGCAGCAGCCGGGCCCGGGCCGGCTCGCACCATGGGCCGGTGCGGGACAGCGGGTCGGGGAAGACCCCGGCGGCCGGCTCCAGCACGCGGGCGATCCAGGCCGCGCGGGTCGCGCCGAAGCGGCGCACCAGGTCGCTCCAGGCCGCCTCGTCCGGGGTGTCGGTCGGCCCTTCCGGCCGTCCGTCCCCCCAGTACGCCCGCCCGGCGACGACCTCCTCGTCGGTCAGCCCGAGCTCGTGGTCGTCGACGTGGATCTGGTCCGGGTAGACGCGGATCTTCAGGGTGGCGCCGGCGAACCGGGTCTCCAGGCGTACCGGCAGCATGACGGCCGGCGCGGCGGCGGTCAGCGTCCAGGGGGTTGCGGTGAGCGCGCCGGACAGCGGCGGCCGGTCGGCGTCGTACGCGGTGGTGCTCATCGTCGGCTCTCCGGCGTCGGTAGCAGGTCGCTGGCGTGGCGGGCCAGGAGGACGGGGCGTTGCAGCAACGCGAGGGCGGTGTCGGCGGCGTTGCGGCCCTGCTGGGCGGCGAAGACCACCGCGTCCGGCGGCGGCGGGTCCCCGGTGAGGTCCACCCCGAAGCGGGGCGCGGCCGGCTGCTCGCGCAGGATGAAGAAGTGCCCGGCCAGCCCGTCGGCCTGGCTGCCGGCACCGCGGGCCACGCCGGCGGTGCAGGGGAAGCCGAACAGCAGCAGGTCGGGGGAGAGCCAGGCGTTGAAGATGGGCAGCACGTCGGGCCCGGTCGGGGTGCGTTCCTGCGGGCCGGTCCAGGTGGCGGCCCGCATGGTGACGACGGTTGACGGGTAGCGGCGCAGCAACTCGCCGCGGATGACCAGCACCAACGACTGTTCCCCGGGCGCGCCGACCGCGGTGAGATGGCTGCCGAGCGGACCGTTGCGCCAGGCCGGGTCGGTCAGCGGGGGGATGTCGGTCAGCGGCGCACCCGCCGAGACCGCCCCGCGGACGTCCCAGAACTGCCGGAACCAGGTCTGCTTCGGGTCGGCGGGGAACTCCCGCCACAGCATCTCCCGGCTCATCTCATGGTTGAGCCCGACCAGGAACGCCTCGATGAACCTCGGGTTGGCGGCCAGCGCGGTCATCGTGTCCGGGGCCACCGCCGGCAGGTTCGGCACGACGTGCTCCTGGGAGAGCCCGCGCAGCAACTCGTAGGCGGGGACGTCGAAGGTGACCCCGGCGAGCAGCCGGCGCAGCGGGTCGCCGCTGTCCGGCAGGGCGTCGACCAGCTCGCCGTCGCCGAGGGTGAGCCCGGCCAGCACCTCGCCGGCCACCGCGGTCTCCGGGCGTACCGCCTCGCGGACCGCGGCGGCGGCGGTGGCCACGTCCACCGGGGCGGGGCGGTGGTCGCGGGCCAACGCCTGGGCGGGGGCGAGCCGGCCCTGGTGGCGGGCGGCGGCGGCCATGAAGTCGTCACCCATCTTCGCCCGGTCGGCGACCAGGTCGGCGCGCAGGTCGGCCACGGCGACGGTGCAGCCCTTGGCACCGGCGTCGGCCGCCCCGGTCACGGTGACCGCGGGGCTCCAGTCCACCGGCACACCGTCCGGGTCGAGGTCGAAGGCGACCCGGTACGCGAGGGTGGCGCCGGTGCGCCGGGCGACCACCAGGTCGGGGCGGCGGGTGCCGGTGATGTCGGCCACCGCCACGCCGGCCCCGTCCGCGCGGGCGGTCGCCGTCTCGTCCGGCACCGCCCGGGGCGCGGTCCACCCGCCGGCCACAAGGCCGCGCCGGTTGACGCCCCGCCCGGTGAGGTAGCGGGCCACCGGCGCGCCGCCGACCGTCCCGGTGGCGAAGACCAGCAGGTCGGGCACCTGGTCGCCGGTCATGTCGACCACGTCGATCCCCACGGCGGTGAACCGGTCGAGCAGCATCGGGGTGGGCAGCGAGTCGGTCCAGCCGTTGGTGGCCGTCCCGGCATCGTCGAGCCGCCAGCCGACCCGGTAGTACACCCGGTTGTCGGCGCGGCCGGGCCGGTCCACCGCGTACGCGACGACCAGCTCGGGGCGGCCGTCGCCGTCGAGGTCGGCGAGGGCCACGTCGAGCCCGGCGACGTCCGCGCTGACCGGGTCCGGCAGCTCGTACGGGCCGGTCCAGCCGCCGGTCGCCCGGCCGTTCGCGTCGGCGTCCCGGCCGATCCAGTACGCGATCCGGCAGGTGCCGGCCACGGTCCCGGGCAGCAGCGCGGCGGTGACCAGGGTGGGCCGTCCGGCCGGCAGAACGGCGGCCAGGCTGGTGGCGGTGGCCCGGGCGATCACCGGGATCGGCGGGCCGTCCGTCGCGGCGGTCAGCGCCGGCTCCTGCACCGCGCCGTCGTCACCGATGTGGTGGGCGACCTGGGTGCGGGGCCGGCTGCCGGTGCCCTGCACGACGGTGTGGGTGAACAGCAGCGAGGCGAGCAGCCCCACCTTCGGCGCGAAGCGCACGTCGGCGGGGGCGGGCGCGTCGACCGGCCCCGCACCGCGCGGGTCGGCCGGCGTGCCGTGGTCGACCCAGCCGGCCGGACGCGGGTAGCCCCAGCGGTACGAGGTGAGCCGGCCGTCGGCGGTGATCGCGAAGAGCTCCCCGTCCCGGGAGTCGCCGACCAGCGGCCCGGGCCGGTGCGCGCCGAGCCCGCCGGCCGGGACCTGGGTGGTCTCCGGCCGCCATCCCCAGAGGTAGCGTTCCTGCCCGTCGTGGTACCACAGATGGCGGACCATCAGGCGTACGTCGGCGGGGTTGGCGGGATTCGCGGCGAGGGTGACGATGCCCGGTTCCTCGTCGTTGCCGAACGGTGCCGCCTCCTGGGCCAGCGACACCACCCGGCGGCCCTCCGGCACCGGATCGTGCGAGAAGGTCGTCCCGTCCGCGTACAGCGACACCAGCTGCCCGGTCGGCGTGACGTACTCGATGCCGTACTGCCCGTTGGGATAGCGGTGTTCGGCGGCCGGGGAGCCCCAGGCGGCCGGCCCGCCGAACTGACGCCACTGCTGTCCGTTGTGGGCGAACAGCCGGTTGGTGCTGGTGGCGACCAGCACGCCGACGAACGACGGCCGGGGGGTGCCCCAGAGCCGCTCGTTGCCGCTGACCGGGCTGCCCAGCGAACTCCACGACCGGTTCGCCGGGTCGAAGCGCCACAGCGCTGCGTCGCCGCCGAGCACGTACAGCACCGAGCCGCCGACCACCGGCCGGCTGTGCACGCCGGTGGGCGGGGCGCCGCAGTCCGTCCACACCCACCGGTCGCCGTCCCAGCCGCGTTCGTACAGCCGGCTGTTCCGGGTCCGGACGTACACCCGGCCGGGGGGTAGGACGGCGCCGGAGGTCGCCACGGCGGTGCCCGGCGGGGTGCCGTGGTCCTGCCAGACCCAGCGGTCGGGGCCGAACCGGCGCCGCTCGAACAGCCGGCCGTCGGCCGCCCCGACGAAGAACCGGTCGCCGGTGAGCAGGTCGCCGCCGTTGGTGACGACCCGGGTCACCGGGTCGTCGGCGGTCAGGGCGGCGGCGCGGGCCGTCCGGGTGGTCAGCCCGCTGGTCCCGGTGTGCCACCAGCCGTTCGCGGCGGCCTGCTCGATCACCTCGCTGGTCAGGTCGCCCACGCCGCGGCCGTCGCTGACCAGGGTGTCCAGCACCGCGCCGCCGGCCGGCACCCGGGCGGGCGGCACCGCGCTCGCACCGCCGGCCAGCCGGGACAGCGCGGTGGCCGCGGCGTCGTAGTCCACCCGGCGGGCCAGCGGTCCGCGGGGGCGTAGCAGCCGCCGGACCGGGGCCGACGTCGCCGCCTTCGCGCCCGGGTTGGCGTCCAGCCGCCGGTCCAGCGGGCCGGCGGCACCGGCGGTGAGCCCGCGGGCCGGCAGGTCGACCAGGTCGTGCACCGGTTGGGTCAGCGCGACGAGCCGGTCGTCGTCGACCGCCGCGCCGGGGGCGTCCGGGTCGACCCGGCGGGCGTAGAGCGCGGTGGCGGTGTCCCGGGCCGCCTGGCCGCGGCGCAACTGCTCGTTGGCCTCGCGGATCTCGGCGGCCCGCTGCCAGGCCGCCGCCGCCAGGTCCTCCTGGTGCCGCTGCACCACCTGGGTGCCGAGGGCCGCCGCGGCCCGGTAGCGGGGGTCCAGGTTCAGCCCGGCCAGCCAGCGTGGCTCCGCGCCGGGGGCGGGCAGCTGGTCCTCCTGGGTGTGGATGTCGCCGTACAGCGGCGGGGTGAGCCGGTCCGCGGCGTGCCGCAGCAGCCCGGTCAGGGCGGTCTGCCAGGCGGCCCGGACGTCCTCGGCCCAGTTGGTCGGGGTCATCCCGGGCGCGGCGAGCGCGCCCTCGAAGCCCAGCACCGAACGGCCCTCGACGCCCTCGTCGGGCTGCTGCGGCAGGCCGCCACCGGGCGCGGCGATGTCCACCGGTTGCCGGCCGACGTCGGCGGGCAGCGGCCGGGCCCGCAGCCGGCGGGCGAGCGACTCGAAGTCGCCGTCCGGTCCGGTGCGGAACGTCCAGTGGTGGTAGACGGGCAGCAGCACCGCGTCGTCCGGGCCGGGGTGCGCCGATCCGGGCCCCCAGGCCGGTGCGAGCGGGCCGGCCTCGTCGACCGGCTCACCGAGGCCGGCGCGGACCCCGGCCTCGAAGGCGGGGACCACGGCGGCCAGGTAGTCGGCGCCGGTGGCGAGCCGGCGCGGGCAGAGCAGCCGGGACAGGGTACGTTCCGGCGCGGTCCCGATCACCTCGGCGACGTCCTCGTCCTCGGTGGTGACCAGCACCTGGGCGTGCGCCCAGGCCCACGAGTCGGCCAGCACGGGCAGTTGCCGCACGGTGGTGGCGAGGCGGGGCAGCGCCTGCCCCGCCTCGGTCCGCAGTTCCCCGCCACCGTCCACGGGCACGACGACCAGGACCAGCCAGGGGCGGAGCGCGCCTCGCGCGTCGGGCCGCGCCGGGGTGTAGAGCCAGGGCAGGTCGGGCCGGTCGAACTCGACGGCCGCGAACAGCGAGACCTCGACGTTCTCCGCGCCCGGGGCCGGAAAGCTGCGGATGATCTCCTGCGGGTCGATGCCGACGACGTCGCCGGGGCCGTGCAGCACGGCGGTGGAGGTGGCGGTGATCTCGCGGGTCTGGTCGGTGGCGGTCTCGGTGCCCAGGGCGGTGACGGTGAGTTCGACCGTGGCCCGGGCGCGCGGCAGCGCCCCGGCCAGCGGGTCGGTGTCGGGGACCACGCGGGCGACGCCGTCGCGTACCCAGGGCAGGAAGCGCAGGCCACCCATGTCAGCGGACCTCCAGCTCGGCGGGGACGATCCGGGGCTGCGGCACCCGGACCCGGGGGCGGCGCAGGGTCCCGGCGCGCCGGGACGGGGACCGTTCGGTGGTGTCGACGCCGCGGCGCGGCGCGGGGACGCCGGCCCCGCCCGGCCGGGCCGGGACGGCGCCGGCCGCTCGCGGGCCGGCCGGACGGTGTGGTGCGGGTTCGGCGGCGGGAGCGCCCTCCGCCGGGTGGCGTGGCGTGGTGCCGGCGGCGAGGCCGCCGTCGCCGGGGCCGGCGTCGGCCACGGCGAGCGCGGGGCCGGTGAAGCGGGCCGGGCCGGAGCGGCGGGTGCCGGCGAAGGCGGCCGGCGCGGTGGCCGCGAACCGGGCCAGCAGGTCGCCGCCGCGGGCCGCGGCGAGGCCGCGGGCGGCCGGCAGCGGGCGTCCGGCCGCGTCCGGGTCGTCGATGACGATCCGGTCGTACGCCGAGTCGTCGCTCAGCGGGGCGAACGCGGTCAGCGCGGTCTCCGGCAGGGCGGTGCCGTCGGGCAGCGCCACCGTGCGGCCGGCCCCGAGGCGGACGAAGCCGGGGGTGGTGAGCTGCTCCACCGGCGACAGGTCGCGGAACTGGCCGGGGGCGAAGTCGTCCTCGACCACGTCGCCGAGGCGGCCCGCGATCCGGTCGTCGCCGGCACCGACGTTCACCCCGGTCAGGGTGAACCGGTTCGGGCCCTTGATCCTGGAGGTGCCCATCCGCGACAGGTCGGTGTCCAGCGGCAGCACGTTCTCCCGTACCGCCAGCAGGGCGCCGGGTTGCAGCAGCATCGGGCCGGTCCAGCCGGCCAGGTCGCGCAGGGTCACCGGCTCCCCGGCGGTGAGCGCGGGCCGGGCCTCCCAGGCGTCCGGGGCGGACAGCGCCCGCTGCAGCGCCTCGCCCGCGTCGACGTACGTCGGCTCGTCCGCGGCGGCGACCTCCCCGTCGGTCCAGGAGAACTTCGCCGACACCTCCCAGCACAGGAACTTGATCCGGGCCTCGCCCCAGGCCCGCCACGGGCCGGGGCCGCTGATCCCGATCAGCAGGTTGACCGCCAGCAGTTCCTTGTCCTTGAACTTCAGCGACACCGTCGCGCCGATCTCGGCGGTGAACCAGAACGGCTTGAACTGGAACATCACGTCCAGCCAGGCCCGGCCGTCGATGACGAACCCGCCGCCCTCGAAGTGCAGTTTCAGCTCGGCCCCG